>CAYXJI010000010.1:25822-26268 GCA_964465175.1 uncultured Burkholderiaceae bacterium
AGATACGCCAGAGTTCAATGCACGTTCAAGAAAGGAGCTAAGTAGTATTGTTGATGAAATACGTGTTTGGACGAGCTTATCGGGAAATAGCCGTTGCTCATCAGATTTATATTCTGCGCAAACTCCTACGTAATGCCTAGAACCGTTATATCGTGTGAACACCAGATCACCACGCTTGAGGAAATAGGCATCAAATTTCCCATCGACATTGTCAATATGGCGTATGTCATTCATATCGAAATATAAAGGGCGAACTGCACTAATGCGAAAAATTGGCGTGCCAGAATCACCTTCCGGTTTAGCAGAAATTCCATTTCGAACAAAGGAGCAAATATCGCCATAGTGTCGCCATATCCATCCTTTAGGTAAGCTTGGTAGTTTAGCTAACTCGTCAGCACTCAAAGGCGGCAATTCCTTCGCCGCTCTTGGCTTCGTACCTTGTTTCC
>CAYXJI010000011.1:0-2139 GCA_964465175.1 uncultured Burkholderiaceae bacterium
CAACTTCAAGCACGTATATTGGACTCCAGAGACAAAGGGAAACAGGGTTAGCTAATTTCAGCGTAAGAAAAAATTCGCGCAGCTCTGCCTCAGTCAATTTTTTAATCAAGATTTTTTAACTTAGTTTGTCTTTACTTGGAGGTCTTATGTATACCAACTCTCGCCTTATCGCCACACTCGTGGGCGCATTATTTTCACTGGCATGCTTATCCGCTAGCGCAGATGAAACCAGTAACGTTCTCAAAATAAATGCCTGCGAGATGCCTGAATACGATGCACAAATGCTGCGCAAAGAAGAAAAGGGGCAAGTCAAATTACGTTTTTCTACCGATGCAAGTGGCAAAGTCACCGAAGCAAAGATAGAAGAATCTAGCGGTTTCGCCAACCTCGACAAAGCCTCATTAAGTGCATTAAAGAACTGCCAATTTGACTCCAAGAAATCAGCCAACATCGTAAGCAAGCCATCGCATGTGATTGCATTCACTTGGGCTATTAAGTAACTTAAGCTTAGCGAGATTTTTTGCTCAGACTCAATTCAAAAGCTCGTTTCAAGTCATAAAAAAAACGCGGTACTTTATTGCAAAGTACCGCGTTTGATTTTTTACGCTGAGCTTTCTATCATGGCTGAGCTGCAGCATTTTTTTGCAAATACTTTTGCTGATATTTTTCAGTCAATCTGGTTTGTTTGGTGGAAGCATCTACCGCCCTACCCTGAATATAAATTTGCTCTACTTTGCTAGCCGTCTCTAAAGGATCGCCATTTGACACAAAGAAGTTCGCCAACTTTCCCGCTTCGAGTGATCCCAGACGATCCGCTACACCCAGGATTTGTGCCGGATACAAAGTAATCGCTTTAAGCGCCTCATTACGATCTAAGCCAAAAGTCGCGGCGACTGCTGCTTCGTAAGGCAAATTACGTTCGTTTGGTGCGTCATCATCTGTGCCAGCACGTGCGATGCAAAATGCTACGCCTGCTTGTGCCAATTTGGCCGCCACCGTGAAATTAGCATCGTACTCGGCACCACGACGCAGAGGCAATTTATGCACGCCGGTGACGATGACTGGCACCTGACGTTGCTTCAAGACGTCGGCCAGCACGGGCGCATCGGCACCGCCCACAATCACTAATTTCAATTGATAACGTTGCGCAAAATTCAAAGCAAAACGAATTTGACTCGCGTCTTGCGCATGCATAAATACGGGACGTTTACCTGCTAAAGCGGGCAACATCGCTTCCCAACGCACGTCGATCTGCGTACCATCGTTTTGTGCGCGTGCATCGCGATAGGCGATGGCCGCATCAAAAGCGTCTTCTAGCATTTTTAAGCGCTGTGCACTGGCTTTACGAATGTCATCCAGACGCGTATCTAGCGGCGCTGGAAACAACTCTGGATTAAAACGCAGCATAGGTAAATTAATGTGCAAACCCACTTCAGCTTGCACTGCCATGTCTTCCCATGTCCAGCCATCCATTTGTATCAAAGCCGACGTGCCATTAATTAAACCAGCGGGTGAATTTGGCACACTCAAAGTCGCTAAAACACCATTCGCACGAGCCGTAGTAATTAACTCGCTATCGGGATTGACTGCCACCAAAGCACGTGCGTTGGGATTAATCGCACCGGCTTCCGCATAATCCAAGGTCGCGCGCACAGATTGCACTTCGGCTAAACCCATCACGGTGTTCGCCGCAATCATACCCGGATAGATGTGCTTACCACTGACATCAATTACTTGTGCATTGGCGGGCACATTGACCTGACTACCAAGCGCAAGGATACGACCTTTATCGACCAACAAAATGCCATTGACGATATTCTCACCGCTGACGGTGTGTAAGGTCGCGCCTTTAAATACCAAGGGATTTTTTTGCGCTGCGGCTGGCACGTTATCAGAGCCCATGGCGAGATCGACTAGACCTAGCATACCTGTGGTGGATAAAACCGTGATACCGAATAATTTGGCAATCGTTGTTTGCAAATTAGTTTTTTTATTCATGATAGAAACCGAATTCGTATTAAAAATTGAGGAGCGTTTTTGGGATAATGCTGACATTATTCTTCTCCTGTACATTCGTGTTCTTCTGCACCACTCCAATAGCCAGTGCGATGTCATAGGCGGAAAGGTCGATGGCATCGA
>CAYXJI010000011.1:2149-25541 GCA_964465175.1 uncultured Burkholderiaceae bacterium
TGCTGCAATGCTAAATAAGCGCGATTGGCTTCTAACATTTCAGCCGCAGATTTTGGTGCGCTAACTTTTTCAGCAACGGCATCTTTTGCTCTGGCATTATTCGGAGCGGCTGGTGTGCGACTTGCGATTACACTAGCTGCTATACGCTGACGTTCCTCTTGCGCTTCTTTACGCAAACGTGCATCACTGGCCACATCGAAATAGCGTTGCCCGTCTATCCAGGTTTGTTCCGCACGACTGAAAGTTGATAAGGGACTGGTGTTCCAGATCACAAAATCCGCATCTTTTCCGACTTCCAAAGAACCGGTTCTGTGATCGATATGCAATTGCTTAGCGGGATTTAAGGTCACGAATTTCAGTGCTTCCGTTTCAGACAGTCCACCATATTTAACCGCTTTGGCCGCTTCGGTATTTAAGTGCCGTGCCAATTCATCGCTGTCAGAATTAAAGCTGGTCACCACACCCGCCAGATGCATCAATGCGCCGTTGAAGGGCACCGAGTCACTCACTTCCATCTTGTAACCCCACCAGTCCGAGAAGGTGGAACCACCCGCACCTAGGGCGGCGATTTCGTCTGCGACTTTATAGCCTTCCATCACGTGCTGAAAAGTACCGACTAACAAATTAAATTCTTTGGCAAAACGGACGAACATCAAAATTTCATCTTGACGGTAGGAGTGAATATGAATCATACGTTTGCGATCGAGCAATTCCACCAAAGTATCGAGTTGCAGATCGCGACGTGGTTCTATCATCGTGTTTGGTGCTTTGCGCCATGCCTCACGTTGCTCCTTATAAGCACGTGCAGCTAAAAAAGCGCTGCGTAAAATCTGCTCCACGCCCATCCGTGTTTGCGGATAACGACCGGTCGCTTCATTACCCCAATTGGATTGTTTGACATTTTCACCCAAGGCAAATTTAATTCCTGGAAAAGCACCGTCTAATTTCAAGCCTTCTGCATCACTGCCCCAACGCATTTTGATCACTTGATTTTGACCACCTATGGTATTCGCAGAACCATGCAAAACATTCGCAGTCGTGACGCCGCCGGCTAATTGGCGATAAATATTGATACTGCTAGCATCGATAATATCGCCGACACGTACTTCAGCCGTAATGGAACTGGTGCCTTCGTTAATCCCTTGCATCATCGCAGTATGCGAGTGCGCATCGACGATACCCGGGCTGAGATGTTTGCCTGTTGCATCGATGACTTCCGCATTCGCAGGTGCTTTTAAATTGTTACCAATCGCACTGATCTTGCCATCCACCACCAACATATCCGACTGCTCCAATCTGCCCGCTTTGGCACTAGTCCAGATCGTCGCGTTCTTGATTAAAACTGCAGAAGGTCGTGCGCTAATGGCAGCGGCATAAGGACCAGCAGGATAGGTGTTATTCCATGTCACTGGCATCTTCTCAGGTTTCACAGGCGTGTTATCCGCGAGCGCTGGTTTACTGCGCGTTGCAGTCCATAAAACTGGCTTGCCCTGCCCTTGCTGTAGTGTGCCGTTCAAACTATCGCCACGGCCATCAGCAAGAATCACCGTATCGCCAACACGGGCCAATAACTGATGATCACGCATGCTCAATTCTGCATTGACACCATTGATGCTTAACATCGGCTTGACTGCTGTACCTGTGATATTCCAGATCTCTACTTTGCCACCGGCATTCACGTCCCAACTACCACGTAATTCGAAGCGGTTATAATTTTCGGTGACAAAAGCTTTGCCATCGACGAAGGTGATTTCGATATTGGCTTTCTCATCGTTAAACATGTCGCCGCTGGCAATCACTAGATTCGCCAGTTGACCCGGTGTTAATGTGCCCAGACGTTTTTGCTCGCCTAATAATTTAGCGGGCGTGGTAGTCAAACCGGCCAAAGCCTGCTCAACGGGTAAGCCACGACGTATCGCTTGACGCAAACGCGCCCAAAAATCTTTTTTGGGATCTTTCAAACCCGCCGCAGTAATCGCAAATTCAACACCTGCTTTATCGAGCATCGCCAAATTCGAAGGCGCTTGCTCCCAGTGTTGCATCGCTTCTAATGAAGTATCTAATGCCAACTCCGGATTCTCGACTTCTGGCGCATTGGGATAGAGCAGAGGCACAATTATTGGCATGCCGCCTGCTTTCAAATGATTGGTGCGGCGATATTCAAAACCATTGCCCTGCAAAATCACACGTAATTTAAATTCATCGCGTAGTTTCGCCACCCTTTGATACGCCTGTTCATTATCAGTCGCGTAAATCACTGGCTGACGCCCTGCCAACACAGGTTTTAAGGCTTCCAAAGAGTCGTTGAGTTGCGGACGTTCTTGTTTTAATTTTGAGTCGGTGGCGCGTTGATACCATAGTGCATCATAAAAAGTCTGACGGACTTGTGCAATCACGCCCATAAGAGAGCTTGGATAACTACTGCCGCGCCCCATTTCTAATTCATTCGCCATATGCTGAGCGACACGGGCATTTAAGACTAAGGATTTTGCGTTATCGGCGCCATTCAAATTCAATAGTGCACTTTGTCCACGAAAAATGCCAGAAGATGGCGCCGCTAATACGGTGGTAAAGCCTAATTCACGCACCGCTTTTACCTCGTCGGCACGCAGCTCCAATTGATTTGCCACATCTTGTTCGGGACGGACGCGGGCATTTTCACTCGCTAGCGCACGGCCATTCACCACACGCGGAATCGTCACCCTTGGCGGCGCACCAGGCACAACAGGCGCTGCAGCGGATGCTGCCGACAAACCCGCCGGCACACCCAAATTACTCGCCATATCGATGAAACCTGGATAGATAGTACGTCCCTCCAACTTCCACACCTTTGCCCCAGCGGGCACGGCGATATTCGCACCAGCGGACACGATCACACCATCACGGATTACCACCGTGCCATTTTCCACCACTTTACCGGGCGCAATCACCAAACGCGCACCCGTCAATGCATGCCAACGTGGGTTATTTTCGCGCAAGCCCTCGACGCGGGCAGTAGAGATTTGCGCTTGAGCGCAAGCGGAAGCAAGACCGATTGAACCGACCATGAATAATGCAAAGGGTTTGAGACGCCAACGAACTTGCATAAAGACTCCTCTGAGTAGAATTAAGTGAAAATCGCATGCCTTGTGCAGCAGCACAGCAAAGCATAGCCATACAACAATGAGAAACCGAGTTAAGCACAAATGAAATCAACAAGTGTCAGTATTTTTTCACAAACGAAATTAATTTATCGCACAGACGGCATTTTTTTTAAATCTGTACAACAACTAATTGAAAAAAACTTGGACAAGATGAGAGGAAAATAATTCCCCATGCCGGAGACCTCTGCACAAACGTAGCGAGCAGCCGAAGTTTGGATCGAGTAGCGCACTTGTGCTTGAGCACAGCGAAGTTTGCAGATTCAAAATTCGGTCGCGCAGTAACTGGTGCAGAAGTCTCTGTCGAATAATTGCGCCTAGTAGGAGGCGGTAGGAGGCGAATAGGATGCAGGTTTAGTTCACTGGACCAAATTGAGTCAGTCCTAGTTGCCGCTGAGGATCGAGTAAATGCTGTAATTCACCCGCGAGACGCTGTGCGGCAGGGTGCGTATAACGTTGATAAAAATTAATATTGTAAGGCCCCACCCCATGCTCGGCACTGAAGCTACCTTGATAGCGGTTCACGACGAGATCATAAATCTCGGTGCGAAGTTGTTGCACGACGTCAGCATCGTAGCGCGGCACATCATCACTTGCGTCAGGCCACACCATATTGAAGTGGCAACCACCATCGGCCCAATGACCAAAATCAATCAACTTAATCCAAGGATAATCGCGCGCTAAGCAAGCCTGGGCTTCTGCACGAAAAGCCACCAAAGAAGAGCGTGGCATGGAAATATCAAAGGCGATGATCTTCCCCTCATGGCGCAGCGCTTCACTGATCGCATGACGAATTCGCCAAAACTCTTTAGCCCGCCCAAGCACAACATTCTCAAGTACATCACCGAGGAGTTTTTCTAAGTAGGACAATAAAACATGCTCCAAATCGATGCCTGTGGTCTGTTGATCGGCGGTACTGGTCAATTCCAGCAAAACGCAATAGTCCGGCAGCGTATTAGGAAGAAATGGATTTTTCACGCCAGGTAGGTGACGCAAAACAGCTTGCAACGCAGCGCCAGATATGCCCTCAAAAGCCGTCAAAAACTCAGCGCAATCGCGTTCAAATAATTTCAGTAATTCCAAAACAGCAGCTTGATCACGCGGCACCACCAACGCACATGCGGTTTGCTTTGGAAGATAATGCACTTGCAATACAGCGCGCGTGATAATGCCGTAAGCGCCGCTACTCCCCACAAACAATTGCTTGAGATCGGGGCCGGTATTATTTTTACGTAGCGCACATTGCAGATCAAGCACGGGTGCGGTAGCTTGCATCAAGACGGCACGCAAGCCCAATAAATTCTGCCGCACATCGCCGTATTTAATTAGCCGTGCGCCCCCAGTATTAGCAGCAATCATGCCGCCAATTGTAGGATTTGCCCCCAGATCAATCGGAAAAAATAGATCATAGGGTGCCAAGGCCACATTCAAATCTTGTAAAGTCACTCCTGCATCCACCACGACCGAGCGATTTACCGCATCGATCTCTAGGTGTTTTTTTAAACGCTCTAGGCTCAACACCATAAAGCGCCCGCTACTGTCCGGCGTACTCGCCGCGACCAAACCAGTATTCGCGCCCTGCAGTACCAAAGCTTGTCCAGCCTCTACGCACAGTGTCACAATGGCGACTACCTGTTCATGGCTCTCAGGACGCAACACGGCCAAAGTCTGGCCACGACCATACCGTGCTCCCGTCGTAAATCGGGCGCAATCTCGCGCCTCAGTTAACATCCCCTGAGAGCCCAGCAGACTTTGCAATGCGATCAACAATGTCGTTGGCCTTGCGTTCATGCCGGTTTCTATCGTATCGACTTTAGTTTGCATTGACCGTCATCTTAAATATTCCTTGCGCATTGCTCGCATCAAAACCCAAGTCCAATTTCTTGCACTCACCTTCGTTCATAAAATCACGCGTAATAAATTCATAGAAAGAACCTGGTACTTCACGTTCAATCAATTCGCCACCAGCACCGACAAATTGGCGCGTAACTGGATCGGCTTTCAATGCTGTTTGCTTGATACGTCCCGAACTGGACACTTCCACATTCGCCTTCATTGCTCGTCCCAAAGCACGCTGTTGCTCGGCCAATACAAAGACATCGGCAACTCGGTCTGTCGCATGATTAAACACATTGCCTTCTGTCGCGATCCAGGCCATTTCGGCAGAATCTGCACGTAAAATTTCATAGTCTAGCAAGCTAGGAATCGCATGTTGCCGTTCAAAGCACGAGACTAAAATCGGCAACAAAATTTTCGCCTGCGCCATAGACAAATAAGCATCACGTTCCAATTCATTCAATAGACAAACTGCTGCTGGGGTTAATGGGTCGATCGAGTTGCCTAGCACACGACTTACCGCCGCTTGAAAATCTTCACTGAAACGCTCGGGATGTAATTCACTGACAAAGAATTGCGAGATATTTTCTGCATCATCAAGATGTGCATAGGAGCGTCCCGTCATCTTCAAACGCGCTAAGGGAAACACTCCATTTAGGCGAAAACCAAGGGGTCTTAACACACGGGTAATCGCCGCTTCACCAGGTGGCAATTGTCCCAAATCAAACCAACGCACGGTGCGTAAAGCACCATGATCGAGCATTACTTTCGCGCCCCTTGCAGCGACTTCGGAGGTGTAGGCCATGCCGCTAGGGACACGATCAAGAATGCCGGAGAACAAAGCCATATTCAAAGCCTGCGCCAACTCCGCGCGCGACACGAGCTCGTCCTCCCATTCATTAAATCGTTGAGGAATTTTCATCAGCGCCGATAAATTCTGGGTTTTATGGGTGCCTAGCAAGGCACTTAAGAGGGTTTGGATATTGGCGTTCATCTTGATGCGTAAAATGAAAAGATAAGGGGAAAGTTAACAAAGAAAGAGAACAATAGCTGCCATCCTAGTCAGTTTGCCGCTAGACGACAAAGGATATAAAATCACGACTTAGTGAATCAATGGAATTAACTCTATCATGCGCCGTAAAGTGCCCAGTCTAAACGCCCTACTGATATTTGAGTCTGCGGCGCGCCTGCAAAGTTTTACCCAAGCCGCAGACGAATTAGCGCTCACCCAAAGCGCGGTCTGCAAACAAATTGCCAATCTTGAAGATTGGCTGGGCATGGCCTTGTTTTCGCGCATCAAAAAACGTGTTTTACTGACGCCTAGTGGACGCGAGTATGCGGCAAAAATTCGCGTGCATCTAGATAAAATAGAACGTGACACTTTGGAACTAATGGGGCACAAAGAAGGTTCCGGCGTACTGGAGTTGGCGGTTATCCCTACCTTTGCGACACAGTGGTTAATCCCCAAATTGCAGGAATTCCAAAGCTTGCGACCTGATATCACGATCAATATGAGCACCAAAACTAGCGCCTTCTTGTTTTCTGATTCGGTATTTCATGCAGCGATACACTCAGGCAAAGCGCCGTGGCCAGGAACGATAGGCGATCATTTAATGCCAGAAGACAATGCGATCCCCGTATGCAGCCCGGCACTGTATCAACAAACCCTTGGTAAACGAAAACGTCTACAATTACCCGACATCGCCAATATGCCCTTACTGCACCTTTCAACCCGTCTAGAAGACTGGCGCAATTGGTTTGAGTTGCATGAGCATGCAAACGATGTCTCTGCAGTAAAAGGTGCTCGCTACGAATTATTCACAATGCTACTCGAAGCGTGCATCGCAGGCCTAGGTATCGCTTTAATCCCGCGCTACATGGCACAAAAAGAAATTGCGGCAGGCACCCTGATCATCCCCATAGAGCGCAGCCTTCCTCAGCATACTTCCTATTTTTTGGTCTATCCAGAAAGTCAAATAAACTATCCTCCCCTTCAAGCTTTCCGGACTTGGTTATTAGAAAAAACGCGGTCTTGAGCACCGCAGGTGCGCCCAATGGAAAATCTGGTTTGAATTAAATCAGTGCGAACTAATGAATGATGTCGAAAAAAATATCAATTATTCCGTGTTAAGCATCATAGTAGGCGCTAGAGTTCCTTCCATTTCATCACCAAGTAATGAGGATTTATCGTTTGTGGATAGCGCTGACTTTGACTATGATCCTGACAAGTGATCATTACAATATAAGGGTTCTGCGCGCAAACGACTGCGCCTTAACGATCCATTTGACATGCGACAAAAAAATACACAAAAAAAATAGAAAGCGACTATGACACAAAACATCAATTCCCTACTCTCCTCACTAGGCGTCAATCTCGCCGACTACCAAGGTCAGGACCTTACTAGCGTTTCGCCCATCACCGGTTTGCCACTTGCAAAGCTACGCGCAGACAGGGAAGAACAAGTTGCAACAAAAATCGAGCGCGCTCATGCGGCTTTTTTGCAATGGCGCAGCGTGCCCGCGCCGCGCCGTGGTGAGTTGATCCGTTTGTTCGGAGAAGAATTACGCTTGCATAAAGCCGAGTTGGGACAATTAGTCACGTTAGAGGCCGGCAAGATTTTGCAAGAAGGTTTGGGCGAAGTACAAGAGATGATTGATATATGCGATTTCGCCGTTGGCCTATCACGTCAATTGTATGGCCTCACCATCGCGTCAGAACGCCCCGGCCATCGCATGATGGAAGTCTGGCATCCTATCGGCGTGGTCGGTGTGATCTCGGCATTTAATTTCCCTGTTGCAGTCTGGGCGTGGAATGCGGCATTGGCATTTGTCTGTGGTAACAGCGTCACTTGGAAACCATCAGAAAAAACCCCACTCACCGCCGTCGCCACCCATGCTCTATTTATGAAAGCCGTCGGACGTTTCAACGCGAGCAGCAATGATGCGCCAGACGGTTTGGCCGAACTCATCATCGGAGCACGTGAAACAGGCGCGCAAATGGTGGCGGATAAGCGTGTAGCACTGGTCTCCGCAACAGGTAGCACGCGTATGGGTCGCCAAGTGGCTGAAGTGTGCGCGCTCCGTTTGACGCGCACAATTTTAGAATTGGGCGGCAACAACGCCATGATCGTAGCACCGAGTGCAGACCTAGAAATGGCGGTACGTGCGATTACTTTTTCTGCAGTTGGCACTGCGGGACAGCGTTGCACCACTCTGCGCCGCTTGTTCGTGCATGACAGTATCTATGACATCATCGTGCCGCGTTTAAAGAAAATCTATGCAGGTCTGCCGATAGGCAATCCTTTAGAAAAATCTACTTTAATCGGCCCGCTCGTGGATCAAGCCGCCTACGAAAGCATGCAAAAAGCCTTGGCGTCAGCGCAGACAGATTTAGGAAGGGTGTTTGGTGGCGAACGCGTCGCCGTTGCGGGCTGTGAAGCTGGCTACTATGTACGTCCCGCCCTAGTCGAAATGCCGACCCAAACAGCGCACATGCATCATGAAGTATTCGCGCCGATTTTGTACATCGTGCGCTATACGGATTTGCAACAAGCGATCGCCTGGAATAATGAAGTACCGCAAGGTTTGTCTTCCAGCATATTCACGACCGACATCCGCGAGGCAGAATTATTCATGTCCGATGTGGGCAGTGATTGCGGCATTGCCAACGTCAATATCGGTCCTTCGGGTGCAGAAATCGGCGGCGCCTTTGGCGGTGAAAAAGACACGGGCGGTGGTCGCGAATCAGGTTCAGACGCTTGGAAGGCATACATGCGCCGCTCTACCAATACAATTAACTACAGCCATTCTTTGCCATTGGCGCAGGGGATTAGTTTTGATATCTAAAAATTAAAGAAACACGCCCCATGCAAACCATCACGCAAGAGCTAGCCCTCAGCTTAGTCAAGCAATACTGGCAGATCACCGGCAGCATCAAAGAGCTGCCTTCTTATGCTGACCGCAATTTCAAATTGACGACATCACAAGGCAAATTTGTTTTCAAGATCGCGAATCCCAATTGGTCATATGCCGACCTTGATATCGAAAACGAAGCCTTGCTGCATCTCGCCACCACTTGCCCCGACTTATCGCTCCCCAAAGTGATGCTCACGCCAGAACACAAACACATTATTCCTTTCACGACTACGAGCGGTGAACTTTGTCATTTGCGCTTATTGAGTTTTGTCGAAGGTGATATGTATGCAAATGTGGTTAAACGTGACGATATCGATCAAACCTATTTGCAAACTAGCTTGGGTATCGCCATCGGCAAACTCGATCATGGACTGAGTGATTTCACACACGCCAGCATGGATAGATATGTTGATTGGAACATAAGCAATCTAACAGAACTACGAGACGAAATCGAGAATATCGACGACCTCGCCTTACGTGAATTGGTCACCAAGCACACGCATTATTTCGCAGCAAATGAAGCGCATTGGAAAGCCACGTTGCCGATGTCAGTGATACACAATGACGCGAACGATTTCAATGTGATCGTCGATAACGATACGAATGATCCACGTCCGCATGTCAACGCCGTGATCGATTTTGGCGATATGTGTCGTCATCTGCGCATCGTCGATTTGGCGATTACGATGGTGTATGCGGTGCAGAGTATCAAGAATGAAGAAGCGGTGCGTGATTGTTTATTGGCGATAGTACGTGGTTACCAAACGCAAAATCCGCTCAATACCCACGAGATTAAAGTGCTATTTCACATCATCATGGCGCGTCTGTGCCAAAGCATATTAATGGCCACACGCGCCTACAGAAAAAATCCTGAGAACGACTATATTCTGGTCTCACAACAAGGCGTGCGTCGTTTGATTCGTCAGTTGGAAGCAATGGATTATCTCCAGTTACAAGCACAATTTTTGCATATTATTTCTGCCCAAAACCACACATAAAAATTCATCATGTCAACGACCGTCACTCCCATCCCCAATCGTAGCGCACAAGCCATTATCGATTTGCGTCGCCAGCATCTCAATCCCACCTTGAGCATGTCGTATAAGGAGCCGCTCAAAATGGTTCGTGGTGAAGGCGCTTATTTGTTTGATGATCAGGGCAATGCCTATCTCGATATGGTGAACAACGTGTGTCACGTAGGTCACTGCCATCCAGCGGTGGTCAGCGCGGGGCAAAGGCAAATGGCGCAACTCAATACCAACACACGCTACTTGCACGACAATATCGTCGAATATGCCCGACGTCTAACAGCGACATTACCTGACGCACTCTCCGTCGTATTTCTCACAAATTCAGGCACCGAGGCGAATGACTTAGCGCTACGCATCGCCAAGACTTACACGCAAGCCAATGACATCATCGTGGTGGATCATGCCTACCATGGCAACTCGCCCACAATGATAGAACTCAGCCCCTATAAATTTGATGGCAAAGGTGGGCGCGGTCGCCCTGCGCATATTCAAGTCGCGGAAATACCAGACGACTATCGCGGCCGTTTTCGGAGAGACGATCCTGAGTCTGGCACACGTTATGCCGCTGACTTACAACGTGCCATTACAGCGATTCACGCACGCGGCGAAAAACCAGCAGCATTTTTTTGCGAATCGATCCTAGGTTGTGGTGGTCAAGTTGTATTACCTGATGGCTATCTATCAGCGGCCTACGCCCACGCCAGAGCCGCAGGCGCGGTGTGTATTGCCGATGAAGTACAAGTGGGTTTTGGGCGCGCAGGTAAGCATTTTTGGGCCTTTGAGTCACAAGGGGTGGTGCCTGACATGGTGACTATGGGTAAGCCGATTTGCAATGGTCATCCTATGGGCGCCGTGGTCACCACACAAAAGATCGCACAGGCGTTTATCACCGGTATGGAATATTTCAATACCTTCGCAGGCAACCCCGTGTCTTGCGCGATGGGTCTAGCGGTGCTCGACGTCATAGAACAAGAAAATTTACAAGTGAATGCTGCGCGGGTTGGTGATTTTTTACTGGCGGGCTTACGTCAATTGCAGCAGCAATTTCCTCTCGTTGGCGATGTGCGTGGCATGGGATTGTTTATCGGCGTCGAGTTAGTCAAAGACCGCGCCACACAAGCACCTGCGACTCAAGAAGCCAATGCCGTGATTGAATATTTAAAAGCCCATCGGATTTTATTATCGACCGACGGACCTTACGATAATGTTTTAAAACTCAAACCGCCTATCGTATTTTCCATGGACAATGCACGGGAATTTTTGCTGCAAGTGGAACAGGCATTGGCATCGATTGCACGCAACAGTGCCCCTTAATGCCAAGACTCCCTTAAACCCACCACGTGCGACCTCAGTGTGGATTAGCTGAGGTGCTTGTGCGGTGGTTTTTTGGTGCGGTCAGAACACCCGCCTCATTGCCGCGCTGTCGCGCTCGTTCTAGACAACAAAACCTCGCGGTATTCGGAGGGCGTCATGCCTACAGTCGATTTAAACATCCGTGAAAACGCACTGTGATCTTGGTAACCACAAGATGCAGCAATATCGGTGATACTGCGATTCGCATCTGCCAACATACCTGTAGCGGCATCTAATTTTATCTTGATCAAAAATTGACGTGGCGTCAGTGAGAATATTTTTTGAAAATAGCGCTCTATCTGTGCAATCGATAAGTTCGTGATCTGCTCCAGCTCGACCATCTGTACATTGTCTGCGTAATGCGTATGAATATGGCGCACCGCTGCTGCGATGCGATGGTAAACCGGGTGACGCTGATCTGGCATACCCAAGTCACGAGAAGTACCAGTCAATCCAATAATATGGTGATCTTTGTCTCGCAAGGGAATTTTATTGGTCAAACACCAGCCGGGATCACGATCAGGGTACAAATGTAGCTCCAACTGGTCTTTGACCTCTTGTCCATGAGCCAAAACCAATTGGTCTTGCTCGGCGTAAATATGCGCTAATGATGCAGGAAACACTTCGTCTGCGCTGCGCCCTAATAATTGATCCTTATCTTTTAAGCCGCATCGCAATACCAGTGTCTTATTAACAACGACGTAGCGCCCCTGTAAATCTTTGACGAAAAAAACCAAATCTGGCATGGCGTCGAACAAAGGTTCGGCAAAAAAAACATCATTGATCGCCCCAGCAAGTTGCTGTTTCGTCGCGTTGTCAAGCACACTGGGTTTAGTTCGCATCGCGTTTTGTGTCATGTCGAGTAGCATAATGAAGATCCGGATTTAAAATATTTTATGCGGTCTCCTAGCAACCGTATAAATAGCATCATTGCAAACGCAATCTAGTACGCATCTAATCTGAAACGATGACTATAGGCGAATATGCATTTATTGAAATTTAAACAAAATATTATCTCAATTTAAACGCTTTGAAAATCGACTTGCAAGAAAATAGTAGAAACACCACTATTTATTTTTCGACTTGTTGTTAATAGGCTTATTCGTACTGGAAGTCACGCACATAAAACAAAACTGAAAAATATCACCTCAATATATTGAATATATGCAACTCATATTGCACTACATCCAGCGCAATCGCTCAACTTAAAATTAAAGTCTCTTTTTAAATCATGAAGCTCCCAAAATGACGCGGCATATTCCCGGCAGTTGCGACCAAGTTTAAAGAAAACGAAGATCTCTATCCAGCCTAAATGGAGAATCACTTTGCCTTTCAAACTGATACGGGCGCGCATCGCCTTAAATGTCGCTGACAAGCGCATTCCCGTTCTAGCCAATGTCACTAAAACTCGCACCACCAATGCGCTACGCTTGGTTGAGCAAGCGGCCAAAATGGGCGTACAAGGTTTCATGGTCATGCATTGTAGGCAGCCGATGCGCGCCAAGCGAGAGACCATCTGCGCGCAATTGCCGACTATGGTGTACAGCAAACTAGACGCCGCAGTGCGCTATAACGGCGTACTGCGTGTTTTTTAGAACCACAAGTAATTCCCCGCAGCTCCTTCAGCGCAGTCGTCAGAACCTCCTTCAGCTACCGGCTACTACGCTGACTTCTTTTAAAAATATAAGCATCCCCCCCTGACCCTACGACTTATTGATGGTGCAGCGAGCAGCTATGTCGCTTTTTTTGTATGCAATTTACGGGAGATTTCAAAATAAAATTGAGGAAAATAGAGTGAATAACTTATAATCCAATGATAATTTTCACAATATTTCCATAATATTTCCATAAGCTCACTGTATGCAACCAGCTAAAGTAACACCTCAAAACAAAATGCGTGCTGCCGATGTCGCATACGATGCGATAGAAAGCATGATCGTCACTTTACAACTCAAGCCTGGTGCACCTATCGTTGAATCTGAGTTGATCGAGATCACAGGACTAGGAAGAACGCCTCTGCGCGAAGCTTTGATGCGGATGTCGTCGAACGGTTTGATCGTGCAATTGCCGCGTCGTGGTTTGATCGTCAAAGATATCGAGGCAGCTGAACATGTGACCTTGATTGAAACCCGCCGCGTCATCGAAAAATTAATTGCCAGTAGCGCCGCTCGACGCGCTAATCCGCAACTACGCTTAGACATTCTGGCCTGTGGTGAAAAAATGGTGGGTGCTGCGGAGAACGGCAAATTAGATGATTTTATGGCCGCCGATCAAGCTTTGGATCATGTGGTGCATGAAGCCTGCCGCAACCCCTCTGCGGTAGCGGCAGTCATTCCCCTGATTATCAAATGTCGTCGCTTTTGGTATGCCTATCAACATGAAGGCGACATGCACGAAGCAGCGCGCTGCCACATGCTGTTGGCACAAGGCATTGCAGATGGCAACGAAGAAGCCGCCGCGAATGGTGCAGAGAATCTCATGAATTATTTAGAATCTTACACACATAAAGTCATAAATGGCTAAATGCTGAAGCATCAAAATAACAAAGCGGTGCAATCAAATATTTGATTGCACCGCTTTTTTTCAGTACGACTATGACCGCGACCTTAGTTGTCAACGACTCTTTATCGCTTAATCAAGCCATAAGGGTCGCCTTTTTTCCAGCGCGGTAAGGCTTTATCATTCGCGATCAAGTAGCCTAGATTCAGGGTAAATTGCGCTTGTTGTAGCATGCCAGTTAAATCCCAAGCGGCGTCGTAACGATCATTGACGGTATGGTAGTCCGATTTAAAAGCTTTCATTTTACGTTCGGCGCTAGTTGCATGTTCTGAAAATTCAAAATGACCATCACCAGAAAAAACCGCAGAACCAACACTAAACGCAGGCACACCAGCACGTGCAAAATTAAAATGATCCGCACGATAATACGCACCACCCAAATCAGGCACGCTCTTAGCAATCTTTAAGTTCATCTGAGTCGCAACGTGCTTAGCGCTCTCAAACAAACTAGAACGCTCGCTGCCAGCAATGCCGACATCCTTGGTCTTACCTACAAAATTCATACTATCTAAATTCAGATCAGCAACCGTTTGTGCTAAAGGCCAAGCGGGATTACGCACATAAGCCAAACTCCCAATTAAACCTTGTTCCTCAGCGGCAGGCCACAAGAAAATCTGACTACGTTTGGCTGGATGTTGGACCGCGACTTGTGCCATCGCCAACAAGGCGGCTGCGCCCGTGGCATTGTCCACTGCGCCGTTCCAAATTTGTGCTGGCTTACCTGGCTCCTCGACTTTGCCTAGGTGATCCCAGTGCGAGGAATATACAATAGCTTGATTTTTCAATTCGGGATCGGTGCCCGGAACCACACCGACAATGTTGAATTGTTCCACTTGACGCACGACACTGCGCAACTGCACTTTAGCTTGAAGCGGTAAAGGAATGGGGAGAAAATCGCGCCGCTCGGCCTGCGCTCGCATGACATTCAAATTCAAGCCAGCTTCCGCAAATACGCTCTGAATACTCGCTTCCGCCCACCACCCTTCCATAGGGTTGCCACCGCCCGCCAGACTAAAGCGCTCATGACTAAAACTTGCTTGAGGTACGTTCCATCCATAGGCGGCAGACGCTGTGGTGTGGATCAATAACACACCAGCCGCACCGCGACGAGCCGCTTCCTCATATTTATATACCCAGCGTCCATAATAAGTCATCGCTGCACCACCAAAACGCTTGGGCTCTGTCGCTGTTGGCTGCGGATCATTGACCATCATCACGACGACTTTACCCTTGACGTCGATGCCCTTGTAGTCATCCCAGTCTTCCTCTGGAGCGCTCACGCCATAGCCCACAAATACGAGTGGCGCGTCAAAAGCGACATGCTCACGGCCATTTGAATTAGCGATCAAAATTTCTACGCCTAACTGCGGCGCAAAGGTCTTGCCCGCCATTTGAAATTCAATATGGCTATCGGGCAAAGTCATGGAGCCGACGATTTGCACCGGATGACGATAGGGAAATGCTTGCTGCGGAAAAAGCGAGCTCAAGCCGATCAAAGCCGCTTGCGTTTCTAAATAGCGCACCGTTAAATCACCGCCACGCTGCCCCGTACCTCGACCTTCTAATAAGTCGTCAGACAAATACGCCAAATGCGGCCGCAAGATGGACTCCTGCACCGCAGGTAGCAAGATCTTTTTTGCAGGGAAGCGAATCGATTTTTTGGTGCTTGATGTCGGTGACGGCGCTTGTGCATTCGCGTCTTGTTGAGCGTGTGAAGTCGATGTTAGTTGGTGTTGTGCTGCAGCCAAAAGCGACAAGCAACTCAGGCTGCTGGCAAGAATAAAACTACGTGTTAATTGCATTCAAACACTCCCAGTATTTTCAATATTTTTCTTAACAGGCGAAAAGTGCTGACGCAAGAATAAATTTCCATCAAACTCGATTAACAGCTGACTTCGGTAAGCGTTTCACATTCGGTAAGGCTTGGGTCAACAACCACTTCTTAAATCTCACCATTTGATAACTACTGTGCCGACTTTCTGTGCGCGACCGGAGTAATTGCAGCAAGCCTTCTTCTGTTACACCGACCATTTTTTGTTCAGGAATCAGACCATACCCGGCACCTAATAAACGCAACTCACGCTCGCTCAATTCAGGTTCCAATACATGCTGCACATCACGCAGTGGAATCCATACCGTGTGTTCATCTAAAAAGAACCGAATTTGCTGCCCATCAAAACTGTAGTAACTACCATGCCAATGAAATACCGCAGATTTTTTTGCTTGATACTTAATCCAAGAAAATAAATTAATGATGTCACGCGCAAATAAACGCCCCCAAAAATAAGACGTCAACGCGATACCAATGCCACCCTTGCCTGGCGCTAAACGTTCCACTATCGCATAGCCAAGATAGGCTAACAAAAAACTACCGAGTATCTTGGCAAATAGCTTTTCCAATTCGCAGTCACTCCCCTAGCTCACTTGCTCGAATATCCGCTGATTCATCGGTTTAAGCATCCGCTTAATTCTGTTCGTCCTGATCCAAAGCATCTTCCATCATGCCGGTATCCACGCTCTTACCTTGGCCAAGCAAGACGGGCGGTACATACGTCGCCAGCAAATGCTCACGGCTCTGCGGCGTCTCTAAACTCACGCGCCCCAACACGCCGCTGCGATAATCCAGCAATAAAGTATGTGCTGCTTTTTCAAAATCCCAGTCACCACCTTTCAATCGATAGGCACGTTTTTTAGCAACCCCCTCAATCACGCTGACCGCATCAATACCGTCGGTATTCAAGCCATAGCGCGTCGTCAAAAATTGCGGGTAGCGCTGCAATAATAGCTCCGCCAAAAAAGTCGCAACTTCTTCTTCAATCAAAGCATTGACACCAATCGCATGACTCGCGGCCAACATTAAACCATCGGTAGGATGCTGAATCTTTGGCCACAACATGCCTGGGGTATCCGTCAAAATCATATTTTTCCCGAGATACAAACGCTGTTGCACCTTGGTCACCGCAGGCTCATCGCCCACATTCGCCACGCGTTTTTTTAACAAGGCATTCATCAAAGTCGATTTACCGACATTGGGAATACCCATGATCATCATACGCAAAGGCTTCGTCGGTACGCCACGATGCGGTGCCATTTCTAAAGCAAAGCCCGGCACCTTGGCGACATCGGCCGGCTTTTTACAACTCATGGCAACGGCCTTCACGCCTTTTTGCGCATTGTAAAAATCCAACCAGGCTTTGGTTGCATGCGGATCGGCTAGATCGCTCTTGTTTAAAATTTTTAAACAAGGACGTTGACGGAAATTGCGCAACTGTTCCACCATAGGATTGCAACTAGCTTGCGGGATGCGGGCGTCGAGTACTTCTATCACCAGATCGGTGTTTTCCATGGTTTCTGCAGCTTTTTTGCGCGCTGCATTCATATGCCCTGGGAACCATTGTATTGACATGATTGTTTTTCTTTTACAAAGCAGAACATCGCTCCAGCCATCGGTTTGCAACAAGCGCATCAGCATTCACTGACAATCACTGGCAGCACCGTCAACTAGGACAGATTCTGTTAAATAGGATGAATTGAGATATAAGTCGCTATTTTACGGACTTGCGGCATCGCCGAGGAAATTGTTTTGACATAGTTTTCAATTAGACTTCACTTATCATTAAATGTCTGATGAGAAACCGCAGTAAAAATTCAAATTCACCAACAAAATCAGATAATTAGGACAAGCACCTAGTCACGATCATTCACTTTCACCCCGCCAATCCATCTTGCGATCCACTTTTGGTTTTCAAAAAAACCTGCCCAATTTCCAGTTCATCACTAGGATTTAGCAGATTACGTGCAAAGAAATCAAAAACCTGTCTACAATCAAACTTACTTCAATGCTTACTTCATCACTTACCTCATCACTTACTTCGTCGCTTACTTCATAGAATGTTGGGAAGAATTTATGTTTTCAAAAGTCCACGCTGTCGCCACACAATTGAATCAAATCATCATAGGCAAGCCCAAGCAAATTCAACAAGCACTGGTTTGTTTGTTAGCCGGCGGCCATTTATTAATTGAAGATGTCCCCGGCGTCGGCAAGACGACCTTGGCTCATGCCTTAGCGATTTCCCTTGGTTTGAAATTTAATCGCATGCAATTTACCTCGGACTTATTGCCGACCGATGTCATCGGCGTCTCGATTTTTGAACGCGAAAAAAGCCAATTTGTATTTCATCCCGGGCCTATATTTACGCAAGTGCTGCTCGCCGATGAGATTAATCGCGCAACGCCGAAAACCCAATCGGCATTATTGGAGGCCATGGAGGAACAACAAGTCAGTGCCGAAGGACAAACGCGCTCCTTGCCATCACCATTCTTTGTCATCGCGACCCAAAATCCTACCCACCAAGTTGGTACTTTCGCGCTACCCGAGTCACAGCTAGATCGCTTTTTAATGTGCGTCGCACTCGGCTACCCTGATGCGCAAGCCGAGCGCGCTTTACTGATGGGAGAAGATCGCCGCACGCTACTTAAGCAATTGAGCGCTATCATGCAGGCCGAGGAATTAATAGCCGCGCAAGTTGCGGTAAGAAACATCCATGCGTCGCCCGCCTTAATCGAATATCTGCAAAAACTTGCACAGGCAACTCGCGACTCTGGGCTGTTTGCAGAAGGCATGAGCCCACGCGCTGCCATTGCTTTACTGCAAGCTGCGCGTGCTTGGGCTGCATTGGAAGGTCGTGATCATGTTTTACCTGAAGATATACAGTCAGTCTTAATTCCCGTGATTGCGCACCGTTTGCGCCCGATTAAAGCCATGCACAACAAGGCCACCGCAAGCGCAGATCTACTGACGCAACTCATGTTAAAAGTAGCAGTAAAGTGAACTCGCTCATCGCCCATCATCGATACTGTGCCAACGGCGTCCACACGACCATGAATCCATGAATGTAATCCAACAATTAAAAATCACTTGGCAACGCGTCGTCTTTCTCGAAAAGAAACCCGAGCCAGGTGAAGTCATTTTGAACCAAAGGCGCGTTTTCACCGTACCGAGTAAACCGGGGCTGTTTTTTGTCTTCATGTTGGTCATCTTATTTTTAGCCTCAACCAATTACAATCTCAATCTCGGCTTCGCAATGACTTTTTTGCTCGCGGGTTTGGCGGTCATTAATGCCTTGTTTACTTTTAGAAATCTCGCCTACTTGCATTTAAATGCGGGCGTTTGTTCGCCCATCTTTGCTGGCGACATTGCAGAGTTCCCCATCATTATTCGCAATAAGCACCGCTTGCCACGCTATGCCTTACATGTTGGATTTAATCGTAGCGATAGCGTGGCGCACGTGATCGATATCAACGCGCAGGAAAGTGTCCAGCTCCGCCTGCAAGTTCAAAGCCAGCAAAGAGGCTATTTATCGATACCGCGAATTCGTCTGCAAACCGGGTTTCCCTTAGGACTGTTACGTGCTTGGAGTACCTGGTTACCCGATGCAAAAACATTGGTATATCCCACTCCCGAATCCGATCCGCCAGCACTGCCTCTCAGCCCTAGTGACGACGGCACGGGTTTCCAAAACAATGGTGATGAAGATTTCGCTGGAGTCCGTAGCTACCAATCTGGCGATCCTTTGAAACATTTGTCTTGGAAGCATATTGCGAGAGTCGATCTAGAGGCTGGCGGCAGCCTAGTTAGCAAGCTTTTTTCGGGTGGCGTTCAAGGTGAAGTCCTGCTCGATTTTGCCGCGCTAAATCCGCAATTAGACCTTGAGTTACGCTTGTCCCGTATGACGGCGTGGATCTTAGAAGCTGAGCGCCACGGGCTAGCCTATGGATTTAAACTCGATGCAATAGATTATCCACCCGCATTGAACGAGGCGCATCAAAGTGCCTGTCTGCGTGCTTTAGCACTCTATGCTCAGGACGAAAAACGGGGCGCTAATGGTCATGAATAATAGCAAGGTACATGATACTGGCTTCGCCAAATTCACTCTATTTTGGCGTCGACTCAGTCGCGAAAAAGTCGATACCTTATTATTGGTGTTCGCCTGCCTCTTCGTCGTGTCTAATCACCTCGATTCGACGGCAGCTTGGGTCAATAGCAGCGCGATTTTTCTCATGCTGTGGCGCGTATGGCTAACCTTTAGTGGTCGTCAATTGCCGTCACGTTGGCTATTACTGCCGATTGCGATCCTACTCATGGGCGGTATCTTTTGGCAGTTCCGCAGTTTTCTTGGGCGAGAAGCTGGCGTTGCCATGTTGTTGCTACTACTATCGTGCAAAATGTTGGAGATGCATGCAAAACGCGATCTATTTGTGGTGATATTTCTCGGCTTTTTTTTACTACTGACCAGCTTCTTGGAATCACAAAGTTTAGGAACCGCCTTTCAGGTACTGCTTTCCTCATTTTTCTTATTGCTGGCCCAGCTTTCTTTCCAATTTGTCGAAAAAATGCCGTCCGTATGGGTACGCTGCAAAATAATTTTTAAAATGCTAGCACTCGCAGCGCCCCTAACGCTAGTGAGTTTTTATCTGTTCCCTAGGATTCAAGGTCCCTTATGGGGCTTACCAAGTGATGCCAAGATTGCGAGAAGCGGTCTGTCGGATTCTATGTCGCCCGGTAATATCAGCAAATTAGCGATGTCGGACGAGTTAGTATTTCGGGTGAAATTTTTAAAGGACACGCCAGCAAAATCTGACATGTATTGGCGTGCCATCATTTTGTCGCAATTCGATGGCCGCAATTGGACGCCATCGCCACAGGCAAACTTGCAGAATTCCATCAAGCTCGCTGTGAGCGGCCCCGCCATAACCCAAGAGATCACCTTAGAACCGGGCAATAATCATTACCTGTTTGGACTCGATGCCGTTGCCGCAACACCTGCAGTCGAAGACTTAGGTGCCTACTCAAATGCGGTAGGAGAAATCCGCAGCAAGCTGGCGATTAATAAACGTATTCGCTACCAAGTCGCATCGCATGTCCGCTATCGACTCCATTCAGATATCGATACGGAACAAATCCAATTAAATTTGCGCTTACCTCGCGACACCAATCCTGAAACGAGACAATTCGCGCAAAAGCTGCAACAAAGCTATCCCGATCAAAGAAGTCGCATCGATGCGACCCTACGCTATTTCAGAGAAGAAAAATTTTACTACACCTTAGAGCCACCCTTACTTGGTCGCAACAGCGTCGACGATTTTCTTTTTTCTACGCGAGCTGGTTTTTGCGAACACTATTCCAGTGCTTTTGTCGTTATCATGCGTGCCATGGGCATACCCGCCCGCGTGGTGACAGGCTACCAAGGCGGCTTACTGAATACGCGAGACGGATATTACGAAGTCAAACAATCCGATGCGCACGCTTGGGCGGAAGTTTGGCTAGAGCGCGATGGCTGGGTAAGAGTCGACCCCACCGCAGCAGTTGCACCAGACCGCATACTTAAGAACTTAGACTTCACGCAAAAAAACACAGGTTTCGCGGGTGTCGTCGGCGAATTCATTACCCAAAATTCTTGGGTCAATGAAGCTCGTATGCGCTGGAGTGCCGTGAACAATGCCTGGAATCAATGGGTCTTAGACTACAACCAGAGCAAGCAAGAGAGTCTCTGGCAAAGTCTAGGGTTGTCCAGTATCAACTGGGAAAGAACGATCTTGACGATCTTCATTTTGTGCATCATTTTGCTAGCCGTGCTCGCTGCGCCTTTACTCTCTTTTAAAACAAAGTTAGCTGTTCACGACAGGCTTTATCAGAAACTATGCAAAAAATTGCATAGACTAGGTTTGCAAGCAGCCATACACGAGCCGCCAGCCAGCTTTGCGCGGCGCATTGCCAGCCAATTATCCGCGTCGCAAAAAATAATCTTAGAAGAATTCGTCGCCATTTATCTGCGTTTAAAATATGGAAGACCGGAAGAAAATGCGCATGAAAAAATTCAACAACTCAGTATGCTATTAAAGAAGATAAAATGAGCTTACTAAGCGAAGGTCGATCAAAATAAGCGATCGCTATCCTCACACCCAAAATTCCTATTTTTAATTCTACAAACATCTTGAACACTTCATTTAAAAGCACTCGCCGACTTCAAGCTTTTCGGCTAAACGCCCTCCTCACACTATTGACCGCAGCCAGCATAGGAATGAGCGCCAACTTATACGCTAGTGCAGCAACACCCACGCAGGACAAAAAACACACTGCGCAAAAAAAGAAAACACCTATCGTCAAAAAGGCGGCAGCAAAAAATAAACCTGTTGCAAACAAGTCGATACCATCCGAAAACGTACATTATCTAGAGTGGCAAGAAGTCCAAAATTTCATTGGGAAAATGCACCTTCAACATCAATTCGATAGAGCTCAGTTATCCGCCATATTCGACCAGACCCGCCATATAGAATCGGTGGTTCAGCTGATGAAACCTATGCCCGCTGGTAAGCCCAAAAATTGGAAGGTGTATCGATCACGCTTCGTTGAAAATGCGCGGATTGAGGCTGGTTTAGCCTTTTGGGAGCGCAATGTGGATAGCTTAAATCGAGCAGAAAATTTGTATGGCGTCCCCGCAGAAATCATCGTCGGCTTAATCGGGGTGGAAACCATTTATGGCAAGCAAATGGGTAATTTCCGTGCCATCGATGCTTTGACCACCCTCGCTTTCTCCTACCCTGAGACGCCGACAAAAGAAGCACGCATGGCGTTTTTTCAAAAAGAATTAAGTGAGTTATTGCTTTGGACTAGAGAATCAGCAATCGATATTTTTAGTATCAAAGGTTCGTATGCAGGCGCGCTAGGATTAGCCCAATTTATGCCTAGCAGTTTGCGACAATATGCGCTTGATTTCGATAACGATGGAAAAATCAATTTAAAGGAATCCGAAGCAGATGCCATCGGCAGCGTTGCCCATTATCTCGCGGTACATGGATGGAAGAAAAATATCCCTTATGCTTTCCCAGCGACGCTCGACATTGACCGCGTCAATGAGAAAAGCAAAGAAAAAACCAGCGAAAAAACGGATGAAAAACAGTTAGCGCTGTTTTTGGGACAGGGCTTGAAGGCGACGTATCTCTTAGATGACTTACGTCCTCTTGTCAGCACATCTGATGAACAAGCACCTCGCACGATAAAATACGGCTTGGTTGATTTGCAGAATGGCGAAAATCCCACCGAGTATTGGCTAGGCACAGAAAATTTTTTCGCCATCACGCAATATAACCGCAGCTATTTTTATGCCATGTCAGTGATTGATTTGGGCCGAGTGATTGGATTAGCCCGCAGAAAAAACGATTAAAAGAAAAAATATCCAAATAGCATCAACGAATTCGGGCAATTAACAATAAAAAATATTGCAAATAAGAATTTTTTATACTAGAGTCATGTTATCTAATGATACATTTATGATGGCTTGCGGAAAGTGTCAGTAGATTTAACGAATTCGCCATTGATTATTCAGACTATTTTTTAAGAGTAGATAATTTTGGCTTAAAGATATAGTATTACTGTTTAAGTAATTTATTAATGCACACTCCTGCAACGTCAATAAACAAATAATGAGGTAATGATGCCAAACTTGACTCAACTCGAATCAGATGAAATCGACTACGATCCCAATAATCTTTTGGATA
>CAYXJI010000012.1:0-24064 GCA_964465175.1 uncultured Burkholderiaceae bacterium
AATGTTCATGAGGCTTCCAAGAGGAAATAAAGCGGTCAACTGAGGTTTCTAGGTTCAATATGTGGGTAGGAATCAATCTCGCTGGGTATTCATTGCGCGACGAGCTGCCGATCATGTTGCTACTTTTTGCACTACCCACTGCCGTCGCGCTGATCGTACGCTGGAAGTTTGCTGAATCATACGAAGAAACCTAAATTGGTATTATTTAGGCAAGGCAAGCTTGCAGATGAAGGCGCATCCGCACCATCTACTTGCTAGATTTTTTATTCCGGACAGCAATGAATTCAGTAGCGTATGGCAGCCGCCCAGCGCGAGGCGCGACGGACTCAGCCTATTCTGACTTTGGTGCCGCCGGAACCCTGACTTGTTGTATTGCACTTTGGCGCCCATCCGGTAAGACGGTCAATACTTTGACGGTGACCGCTTGCTGTGCGCTAGCGGGGAAGCGTAGCGCTTGTGTCGTGGGCGCTATTTTTTCGTCGGGGGTACTGCCATCGAGCGTGACATAGAGACGGCTATTGGCGACCGCTGGGCGTAGTTCTATGATGGCTTGTTCGCCTGACCACTGCACTTGGTCTAAGCCATGTGGACGCGGAATTCGATAGCGAATGTGATGTCGACTCAAACGGGGATAATGCGCGCCTAAGCGAGCTTCAAAATGGGCGAACTGACGCTGTTCTTGTGCGCTCCAGGCGACTTCGGCCATGGCCAATAAGCGAGGAAAAATCATGTATTCAACTTTGTCTTGGGTGGGCAAATATTCGGTCCAGACGTTCGCCTGCACACCACGGATCAAGCGCTGCTGTACCGGGCTCAATAGGCTAGGTACAGGATTATACGAATACACTTTTTCTATCGTGACCGCACCGCCCAGCTGCCACAGTTCTTGCTCTTTTGGCCCTTGGCCGGCATCGAAATAGCACCATGAGCTTGGTGTCATGATGACCTCGTGCCCCTCTTTCGCAGCGGCGATGCCGCCCGCTTCGCCGCGCCAAGACATGACGGTGGCATTGGGTGCTAAGCCACCTTCTAGGATCTCGTCCCAACCTATCATGCGCTTACCTTTACTGTGGATGAATTGCCCCACGCGTCGGATGAAATAGCTTTGCAATTCCTCTTCATTTTTTAGACCTTCGCGCTGCATCACCGCTTGTGCGAGTGGGCTCGCTTTCCAACGTGCTTTGGGTGCTTCATCACCACCGATATGGAGGTAGGGGCCGGGGAATAAATCCATGACTTCAGTTAGCACATTATTCAAAAATTCAAAGCTCGTTTCGCTAGGACAAAGAATGTCGTCGATCACGCCCCACGTGGTGCCAACTTCAAAAGGGCCGGCGGTACAAGCTAATTCTGGGTAAGCCGCCAATGCCGCCAAGGAATGTCCCGGCAATTCAATTTCAGGCACCACATTAATGTGTCTTGCTTGCGCATAGGCGACGACATCTTTGATTTGCGCTTGGGTATAGAAGCCACCATAGGCTTGACCATCACCGATGTAGGGATTGAAGTTGCGGTCTTTGATGGTTTCTTTGCGATAGGCACCTATCTGTGTCAATTTGGGATAGCGTTTGATCTCGATGCGCCAGCCTTGGTCTTCGGTCAAATGCCAATGGAAGGTGTTCATCTTATAAATTGCCATTTGATCGAGTAGCGTCTTAATGAACTCCACGCTCACCATGTGACGGCCTACATCTAAATGTAAGCCACGCCAAGCGAATCGCGGTTGATCCTTGATCGTCAGGGCATGCAAAGTCAGCGTCTTGGTGGCGTCAACAGTGAGCATCTGCAACAGGCTTTGCATGGCATAAAACTGGCCGGCCGCACTCCCTTGAATTTGAACGCGATTAGGATTAATGGTTAATTGATAGGCCTCTTTTTCTTGGCTTCCAGCAGAGGCTGGGGCATCCTGTGTACGTAACACGATGAGGTTGCTTTCGTGCCGACCGGGGCGGCCGGACTTCACAGCTAATTGCCTACCGTGCATTTGTGAGAACGCTTGTTGCAGTATCTTTGCGTTGCGCAGGCTGGTCGCATCAAGGGCGTAGAGTTTGGTGTCGGCGTTGACGCTAAACTGCCCGGCCTTCATGTGTATCGTGTGTGGCAGCGGAATGATCGATAATGCCGGTGATTGCGGCGCGGAGATCGCCACCGAAGTGAACATCAAACTCGCTGCGATCAAGAAACTTCGCCACATAGTATTTCCTCCATTTCACAATAAACACACTAAGGATTGACTAAGTATTCACTAAAAATCACGCTGCATGCGAAATTTTTTTACAAAGCCCTTAAACCAAATCGCACTATCCTTCCAAATCCGCCGTTGACTCACATAGTCGACATAGATCAAACCAAAGCGCCGCAGGTAGCCTGAATTCCATTCGAAATTATCCAAAAGGCTCCAGTAAAAAAACCCCTTAATATTCACGCCGGCGGCGATGGCTTTGGCGACTTCTTGAAAGTGGCGCTGCATGTAATCGATACGAGCCTTGTCGTGAACTTGTTCACCTTCGAGCTGATCGGCGACGGCCATGCCATTTTCGGTGATGTAGATCGGTGGTAGTCCTAGGTCTTTGTACTCCTGATGAATGCCGATCAAGAGCCTGCTAAATCCTTCGGGATAAATCTCCCAGCCCATGTCGGTCAAGCCTAATTTTGCTTCGGGCAGGCGGGGCGGGGTCTCGGTGCTGATGTAGGCGCGGAAGTAGTAATTGATGCCCAAAAAATCGAGCGGCTGATGGATGATTTCCATATCGCCGGGCAAAACGATGAAGCGCGATAGATCCATTTTTGACAGTGCTAAGGCGGGATACTGGCCGCGAAAAATCGGGTCCATAAACCATTGCACGGAACGCGCATATTCCCACGCGGCTGCGGCGTGGTCGGCCGCACTCTCGGTGGCGGGATCGGCGGTCCATTGATTGAGCACGATACCGAGCTTGGCACTTTTGTTTTGGGTGCGCATGGCTAGTATTGCCAAACCATGCGATAACAAAAGATGATGTGAGACTTGTAGCGCAGCGACTTCATCTTTGATACCAGGCGCAAATTGACCATTGCCATAACCGAGATTGGCGCTACACCAAGGCTCATTGTGCGTGGCAATACTAGCGACTTGATCACCGAAGCGCGCCGCCATTTCTCGCGCATACTGTGCGAAGTGATAGGCCGTGTCGCGATTGAGCCAGCCACCATTGTCTTCTAGCGCCTGTGGCAAATCCCAGTGGTACAAAGTCATGTGCGCACGAATATTTTTTTGCGCTAAAGCGCTGATTAGGCGCGCATAAAAAGCCATGCCTTCTTCATTCCAAGCGCCGCTGCCATCGGGTTGCACACGTGACCACGATACCGAAAAACGATACGCATCGAGGCCGAGATTGGCGATATGTTCTACATCTTCGGCGTAACGGTGGTAATGGTCACAGGCCACATCACCGCTACTGTGATCGAGTATCTTGCCCGGCGTGTGACTAAAGGTATCCCAGATTGATGGTGCTCTGCCACCTTCATTGGCGGCACCTTCAATCTGGTAAGCACTGGTGGCAACACCCCACACAAATCCGGCGGGAAATTGTTGAGCTAGGGCTGTTTGTTCTGGCATGGCGTTGTCCTTGATTGGTCTTTAAACAGCTGGTTTATCGTACATACCCGCATATTTCACGCCGAAATAGCAGATGAATAGATAGCACGCGGCTGGTACAAAGAACGACCATTGCAAGCCGATTTGATCTGCTAAAAAACCCTGTATGAATGGCACAATTGCACCACCGACAATTGCCATACACAAGACGCCTGAGCCTTGTCCTGTGAACTTACCCAAGTCTTTTAAAGCCATACTGAAAATCGTCGGGAACATGATGGAATTACATAAACCCACGGCGATAATCGCCCACATCGCCACGCTGCCAGTAGCAAAGATGGCGGTCAGAATCAGCGCTATCGAGCAGGCGGCATTGAATGCCAACGCCTTACCCGGACTAACTTTACGCATCACCACAAAACCGATAAAGCGTCCCACCATCGCACCGCCCCAGTAGTAGCTGACGTAATGCGCGGCATCGGCAGCGCTCAAATTGGCGACCTGACTTTCGCCGAGAAAGTTAATCAAAAAACTGCCGATACTGACCTCGCCGCCGACATATAAAAAGATCCCGATTGCGCCTAATACCAGATGTCTATGCGAGAAAACAGAGGCATGTTGAATTGGTATGGAGTCGCTGATTACGGCCTCTTCTTCATGCGAAATTTTGGGTAAACGAGCCAATGCAAACAAGATCGCCAGAATTAGCAGGGCTGCTGCCAAAGCGAGATAAGGACCTTGCACTGCAGCGGCTTCTTTGGCTCGGTGTGCCAATTGTTCGGCGGCGGGCAAAGCATCAAACTGCGCTGCGGTCAGCACCACACCAGAGAGGATTAAGAATCCACCTAGTGCTGGCGCAATCGTCGTGCCGAGTGAGTTAAATGCTTGCGTTAAAGTCAGGCGACTAGACGCAGTTTTTGCATCGCCGAGTACCGTGACATAAGGATTCGCCGCGACTTGCAAAATCGTGATGCCAGAAGCCAGAACAAAAAATGCCAGCAGAAACAGACCATAGCCGCGCGTGGCGGCTGGATAGAACAAGGCACAACCGAGGGCGGCAATCACAAGACCCGCTACCGCGCCGCTTTGATAACCGATCCGCTTGATCAAAATGCCTGCTGGCCAAGACACAATGAAATAAGCGCCGAAGAAGCAAAATTGCACCAACATCGCTTGCACATAAGTCAGCGTGTAGATGGATTTCAAATGCGGAATGAGGACGTCATTCAGTGAGGTGAGTAAACCCCACATGAAGAATAATAGAGTGACGATCACCAAGGCGGCATGATTGTTTTTGACCGCGCTGTTGACTTCGCCATCGCCCCGATTGGGGATGGTATTGCTACCCATTTGACTTGCCATATTGTGTCTCCTTATTTTTTTGTTTTGTTGTTTGGTATTGCGTGATTTGTTGAAAATCTTGTAATGTCGAATGTAGGGCGGGTGAAACCCGCGCGGTTCATAGGTCGGTCTCGTGTGCGATACGTTCTGGCGGCGCGGGTTGCACCCGCCCTACTTAGTTCACTCTTATGCGCTTACTGAACCGCCCTCACCCTAGCCCTCTCCCGCTTGCGGGAGAGGGGATCTAAAACGACTTACTTCAAACTCTCGCACGACAAGGTATCTGCATCTTTTGCTGCGCCAGCGACGATTTTGATGTCGGCGAAAGCGGCGACAAAACTGGCATCGGTGCTGACGTTAAATGGAGTTTTTACTTTGCGCATATCGACGCCTAATACACTGAAACAAGACAAAGGAATTTTCAGCGTCTTGGTACCTGCACCTGCCATATTTTTGAAGGTAGAACTAAGGTCGAGGCTGGCGGTACAAGTATCACCACATTCCATCGTCATACCGACTCTGCCAGCGGGTGCAGTTTGTACTTGGGCTAAAAATTGCAATGCGCCATCGGGTACAAGATTGGCTGGGATCGGTGTAGCAAACGCCGCTGCCGCTTCGAATCGTCCTTTGCCACTCCAGCTGATTTGCTTACCGCTGACCGAGCCGACTTGTACTGTTTTTACCGCGACTGTGTCGTCGGGTTTACTTAAAGCCAGTTCGGTACCTAGCGTGACTTTGCGTTTGCCAGTGATCACGGAAAGTGGGTAGCTGGTTTGGTCTTGCGGATTGGAGATAATGAGGCTGGAGGCGACATTACAAGCGGTGCTGGTGTCTTCAGGTAAGGCTGCCATGCGTGGTACTTTGCCGTAATGCAGGCCATAGCCATACTTGAACAAAATCTCGCTGCCGCCTGTTGCGATTGATTGTGTTAAGCAGGCTTTGGCTGGCCAAGAGAATGACAAGCGGCCTTTGATAGGATGCACGACTTTGCCTTGCGCATTGTGGAACAAGACATCGGCCACGCCTTTGCCCTCGCTACCGGGTAACCAAGCAGCGACAAAGCTATCGGACAGATTGAGTAAATCATTGGCATACACCGCGCGACCGCTCAGCAGCAAGGTGACGACTGGCTTGCCTTTGTTAGCGACTTTTTTCAAAACGGCTAAGTCTTCTGGATACTGTTGGCTATGACTCAAACCACGACTCGCTGCCACATCACCAAAGCCTTCGGCATACGGGGTTTCGCCCAATATCGCGACGACCACATCGAATTGCGCCACATCGACATCATCAGCATTGGCGCTGTAATGCACATTGACCGCACCAGCGGCTTCTTTAATACCAGTTAATAGCGTGTCGCCTGGGGTGTAGTCACCTTCTTTATTTTCGGTGCCTTGCCATGTGATAGACCAGCCGCCGGATTGGTTGATCATGCTATCGGCGCTCTTGCCGACGACCAGAATTTTTTTGCCGCGCGTGAGTGGCAAAACACGGTCATTATTTTTTAATAGGACCAAGGATTCACGCACCGCCCGACGCGCAATATCGCGTGCCTGCAGCGCATCTTGTTTGCCTGCGTATTGGTTATCGGAAGGCTTTTTACCGAACAAGCCTGCACGTAATTTGACACGCAGAATACGACTCACGGCATCATCGATACGTGCCATCGGAATCTCGCCGCGTTCGACTTGCGCGATGGTATTCGCGATAAAGGATTTCCAGTTGTCTGGCACCATCACCATGTCGATACCGGCATTAATGGCTTGCGGACAGCTGTCGTTACTGCAGCCGGGCACTTCGGCGATACCATCCCAGTCCGACACGACAAAACCATCGAAGCCCATTTTATCTTTCAAGGCATCGTTCAAGAGCGCTTTGCTGCCGTGCATTTTGCCGTAATTCACATTCGCCGCAACATCGTGCCAGCTGTTATACGAAGCCATCACCGTCTGCGCGCCAGCCGCGAAGGCACCGTAATAGCCTTGGGCATGTTGATTCAACATCTCATTCAAAGTCGCCTTATTCACCCCGCGATCGACACCATGATCGGTGCCACCATCGCCGATGAAATGCTTGGCCGTAGCGACCACATTTTTGTCGTCTTTAAATTGGCCTTGTAAGGCTTTGACATACACCGCGCCATACTCTTTGACTAGGCGACCATCTTCAGAAAAACTCTCGTAGGAACGTCCCCAACGCGCATCACGTCCTACCGCCAGCGTCGGGGCAAACACCCAGGCGATGCCGGTGGCACGCACTGCCTTGCCGACTTGTTGTGCCATCTGCCCAATCAACTTAGGATTACGCGCTGCACCTAAACCGATATTGTGCGGAAATAAGGTCGCGCCAACCACATTGCTATTACCATGAATCGCATCAATGCCCCAGATCACCGGCACTTTGTCCACCATATCGGTATTCATGGAGGCCGCGTAGTATTGGTCGGCTAAGCTGACCCAATCAGCCGCGCTCGCGTATTTGTTCATCTTAGGCCAGCTACCACCGCCATTCAGCACCGAGCCCAAATAGTATTTGCGCACATCATCGGGCGTAATGAATTTGATTTCGGGCTGTGTCATTTGGCCAATTTTTTGCGCCAGCGTCATGTTGCTGACCATCTTGGCGATCTTTGCTTCCATCGCTGGATCTTTGGCAATCGCGCTTTTGATGTGCGGCCAGTCTTTGATGGTGGCTACTGTTGCAGCATTTGCCGCGCTATAGAAACCTGCACCGCACAATAGGGCTAAAGCAAGCTGCAGGCTGGTCATGTTTTTTGTTCTCAGTTTCACGTTTGGTCTCCTTCTTTGGTTTTCTAATGTCTTCAGTATTAGGCTCAACTTTTTCGATTTCGTACGCGGGTAAATTTCGCACTGATCAGACTTGCGACGGCAAATCGCCACGAATCCCACCTCACTCCACGATGCAAAATCAAATTTGCACCTCTCAACTTGATCGCAGCGAACTTGTAGCGCGAGTGCTAGCCGCGCAGCTCATAGATCGGGTTCACGTGCACTACGTTCTGACGGCGCGGGTTGCACCCGCCCTACAATTTGTACTCGCTTTCTCCCAAAATTTAGCGGCATTTTTTCTGCTTTGGGCGCCTCAAGGCTAAGGTACTGATGTGCTGAGATGTCGCAAGAACTAGAAGTGGAAAGCTTTCCGTTTTATTCTAAATGAATTTTGGAAACGTTACCAATTATTTTTAAAAAAATGTTTTTTGCGTGTGATAGCGACACAACTCCGATGTAAATAGCTAGGGAACAACAAGTTTGGGGCAAACATATTGGTAGCGATAGCAGGATCTCAGAATGCGAGGCGAACGGCGCATCCGCAGATGCCGAGCGCCGTTCGCCTCCACTCTTGCTTACTTCTCCCCCCCGGGACAAGTAGTGCACAAAGCTAGTGTTTGCTCATCACGATCATTTCTGTTGACGATCTACGTCTGCACTGTGATGCAAAAAGTGACGGAACCAGTGACCGCTTTGTTTCACGGTTCTTTGCTGGGTAGCGAAATCAATATGCACCATACCGAAGCGTCGCAGATAACCTTCTGCCCATTCAAAATTATCTATCAGACTCCAGGCAAAATAGCCGCGGACATCCACACCTTGCTGGAGCGCTTGCCGTAGCGCATGCAGATGCCGGATGAAGTAATCACGACGGGCGGTATCTTGTACGCTGCCATCGGCCTCAAGCTGATCTTCATAGCTGGCGCCATTTTCGGTCAAATAAATAGGAATCTGTGGATAGTCGTGCGCCAGTCTTTGTAAGAGTTCGCGCATACCATCGGGAGCGACTTCCCAGCCAAATCCTGTACGTTCGCGTCCTGCAACTTCTTTCAACCTAGTATGCAGGGGAGGATTATCCGGCGCGGCGGCGATGGTTTCGGGGAAATAATAATTCACCCCCAAAAAGTCTAGCGGCGCGGCAATCACGTTGGCATCGACAGCGCCTATCGGCGGCAAATACGCTGCGCAATGCGCCAACACGTCGGCGGGATAGCCGCGCCCAAACAAGGGATCGAGAAACCAGCGATTACGCAATCCATCATGTCTTTGCATCGCGAGCAAATCTGCCTCGCTGTCACTCGCTGCGCGCAAAGGATGCAGACTCAGTGCGATTCCGACCTTGGCAGCGGGCACATTGGCGCGTATCAACGGCACCGCCAAGCCATGTGACAGCATCACGTGATGGCTGACCTGCAAAGCGGCTTTGAAGTCTTGTTTGCCTGGTGCATGCATGCCATCCCAATTGCCGTGCATGGCGGTACACCAAGGCTCGTTGTGCGTGATCCAATGCTTTACTCTATCGCCTAAGTGGCGCGTGATCACATCGGTATACTCAAGATAGGCATCGACCGTAGCGCGACTTTCCCAACCGCCCAGATCTTGCAAGTACTGTGGCAAATCCCAATGGTACAGCGTCGCCCAAGGCTGCAATCCGCGTTCTAACATACCATCGACTAAGCGTGCATAGAAATCAAGCCCGCGTTGATTAGGCTGTGCACCCAATGTGGAAATCACGCGCGGCCATGCGATGGAAAAGCGATAGGCGTTCATGCCGATTTGTTGGGCGATATCGAGGTCTTGCGGCCAACGATGATAGTGATCACTAGCGATACTGGCGTTGCTGCCATCGCGTATTTTTCCCGGTAGATGGCAGAAGCGATCCCAGATTGATTCGGCACGGCCATCCAAGTTGGCACCGCCTTCAATTTGAAACGAAGAGGTCGAACAGCCCCAAGCAAAATCAGCAGGAAAGTCACTGCTCGCCAAAGTTGGAAAAGAGGCTGAGTTGATCACGCCAGAAGTGGAAGTAATGATCGTCATGAGCTTATTTTGAGCACGCAAAAATACTGGTAATCAGGGAAGGCTTTATGCTTAGTTTGACGGCAAGCAAGCTGCGTCTCCCGCAACTAGGCCTAGCGTGACGCTGACGACTCTGTAGGTTCAGATGTTGCATTGATAGCCTCTTTCTACGCATGAGCAAATTGATCCACACCAGCGTGGAATCGTTTCCATTTCACAATCAAAAAAAACACGCAAAAGCCGCATGTTTTTTCTAAATTTTTTCTAAAAAATATTCGCTACACTTGACGCCTATTCTCCGCTACCACGCTCACCATTCGCTGGTTTGAGACGCTTACGAAACGAAGTACGTGCTGCTTTTTCCACGGAACTACGCCAAGTCATACTGACCGGAAATTTACGCTGCACCGGACGTTGCAAATCGTAGCAACGATTGAGTAGAAAACTTAAGCCATTCATCGTCATTTCGCGCCAAGCAATATGGACCGAGGACAAGCGTGGCGCCGAAAAGGCTGCCGTTTCCGTATCATCATAACCGACCACGGAGACTTCACTCGGCACCGCGATACCGACATGTTGAAAGTAAGATAAAGCACCGACTGCCATCTCATCATTGGCGCAAAACACGGCGGTAAAATCATAAGCCGATTCGACCAATTCTTGCGCTGAGGCCCAACCACCATCGGGTGCAAAGTTACTCTCTGCGACCCACATTTTTTTGACGTCTATCCCCGCTTGCTCCAACTCGTGCATGAAACCACCGATACGATCGACGTTATCCGGCGCGCTGGCAGGACCGGCGATGACGGCAATTTTTTTATGCTTTTGTTTTAGCAAAGCTTGCGCCGCCATGCGTCCACCGAGATTGTGATCGGCGGTAAAACATTGATCGGCGATGCAATCATAACGATGGTTCAATACCACCAAATTGGTTTTCTTAGAGCCCAAGTTTTCGATGTCGGCTTCGTGCAAGGCATTGCTCATCACGATCAAGCCATCACAACCCCGTTCAATTAAAAAATTGATCCCATCGATCGCTTGTTCGCGCACGTCACCAGCGCCGACCCCGAACGCCACCACCATATGCAAACCCTCGGCACGCAACTCCACATCGATAGACTGCATGATTGGCATATAAAACGTCCCCTTCAGCAAGGGAATGTACACGCCTATCATGCGACTAGAGCCGGACAACAAAGAGCGCGCCGCATGCGAAGGCCGAAAATCCAATGTTTCAATGGCTTTCCTCACGCGCTCTAATGTCGCAGGCGACACTGATCCTTTTCCACTCACCACGCGTGAAGCAGTCCCCAATCCCACTCCCGCCAAACGGGCGACATCTTTAATAGTTGCCATAATTTTTTGTTCTCATGCTTTCTTCAGCAAATTATTTTATGTACTGCGCTGCTTCATGTTCTATGCTGCCAAATCGAAATTGCTCAATTTATCAGCCTATTGTAAATGCCTACGCTTGCTTCTGACTATTTTTGTAACTTGCAACTCTCTTAGCCATCAATTTCATTCTGTGTTTCGTACCACGATTGAACTACTGCATTCAAGGATAAAACTTCCCACGCCCTAGGCTAACTACCGACGCAGAATGGTAAGGCGGGTGCAACCCGCGCCGCCAAACCATCAAGCACCTGAGCAGCGCGGGTTGCACCCGCCCTACGAGATCACCGACTTTAGAACACGACATCGTTTCTGAACGCCCCTCACCCTCCCCCTAACCCTGTCCCGCTTGCGGGAGAGGATATACTAACCACTCAAGCTGCTGCATTCACTGCATTATTCGCCGCACATGTCGCGGCAATATATTCCGCATGCGTGGGCATCACGTCCACGCATTTGGCTATCGTTTTTTGTACTTGATCTAAAAAAACCTGTATGTCTTCGGCACTGCGTTGATCAACCAAGGGATGATACGACGCCGCCCGCAAACCCTGTCCATGCATGACTTGCAGCCAACTGGCATCGGCAAATAGCTCTTCGCCCAAGCGAAATATTCTGCCATGGCTGCGATATAAATCTATTCTGTGCTGCACTTCTTTTGGCACTTCCATAGCGCGGCAATATTCCCAGAAAGGCGCGTTCTCATGGGTATTCAACTTATAGTGCATGATGAGAAAATCGCGAATACGCTGATATTCTTCATCGTTCTGTGCGTTGTACGTATCGATATCGATTTGATTGAAACCACGATCTGGAAACAAGCTGAGCAAACGCATGATGGCGGTTTGCACCATGTGGATGCTGGTTGATTCTAACGGCTCCATAAACCCGCCCGCCAGGCCCATCGCAACACAATTTTTATTCCACGCTTTTTTACGCTTACCGGTTGTGAATTTGATCAAACGTGGTTCTGCCAACACGCTACCATCGAGATGACCCAACAAGATCGCTTGTGCCTCGTCCGCGCTCATGAATTGACTGCTAAACACATGCCCATTACCGGTGCGATGTTGCAGGGGAATCCGCCATTGCCAGCCAGCTTGATGCGCGGTCGAGCGGGTATAAGGCAATAAGGGCGCGGTCGACGTACATGGCACCGCAATCGCGCTATCGGCAGGCAGCCAGTGACTCCAATCCTCAAAGCCGGTTTGCAAAGTTTTTTCTATCAATAAAGCCGCCAAACCTGAGCAATCGATGAATAAATCTCCGGTGAATTGCTGACCATTTTCCATCACCAAGGTTTCGATATGTCCGTCCTGCGCGCGCGTCAATACATCGACGATACGACCTTCACTCCGAACCACACCTTGCGCCTCACTAATGCCGCGCAAATAGCGCGCATACAGACCCGCATCAAAATGAAAAGCATACGAAATATCAGACAGCGGCGAGTTCGGCATGTCTTTAGGCGGACGCATAAATTTGCCCTGACGTGGCGCTACCGTATTGATGGAAAAAGCTTCTAAATCAGGTGCCAATCCGGCCTGATACATCTTCAACCAATATTGATAAAACTTTGCCACCACTTGATCGCGGCCGATCTGACCAAAACCGTGGATGTAGGAATCGCCTTGCTTGCCCCAATTAACAAACTCTATGCCTAATTTAAACGTGGCCTGCGTCTGACGCATGAACTCGTCTTCATCCAGATTCAACAATTGATTAAAAGCGCGGATACTGGGTATCGTCGCTTCGCCCACACCAATCGTCGAAATCTGATCTGACTCTATCAAGCGTATGCGCTTACCCTGCGGCAGCATGCGCGATAAGGCCGCCGCCGTCATCCAGCCCGCCGTGCCACCACCGACGATCACAATGTCACGAATTTGTCTTTCGGTATTCGGTGCAACATGACTCATAGTCTTTGCTCACTTTGCGGATTAAACAGAGAAATTTTGCGCGTGTCGATACTGTATAAAACCGTTTGCCCTATCTCGAACGGGCGTTGATCATTGACGATACTAGAAATCGTTTGCGTTCCTGCCTGCAGCCAGACGACTTGATGATTACCCATAGGTTCAACCAACATCACAGCGCCAACCAACTGACCATCTTCACGGATTTGTATTTGTTCAGGCCGTACGCCTAAGATGACCTCAGCAGCAGCCGACCATGGCGTTGCAAAGACATAAGTCGATAAATCCATGCTCAAAGAATTTGACACAAATCGCCTCTGCGCATCAAGCTCACCGCGAATAAAATTCATCGCAGGCGCGCCCAAAAATCCCGCCACAAACAAATTCACAGGCCGCTCGTAGACACATTCTGGGGTACCGATTTGCTGAATTTTGCCGCCTTGCATCACCACAATGCGTGTCGCTAAAGTCATCGCTTCGACCTGATCGTGCGTGACATAAATCATGGTGGACTGCAATTGCTGATGCAAAAGTTTGAGCTCGCGCCGCAAATTACTGCGTAACTTGGCGTCTAGATTTGACAGCGGTTCATCGAACAAAAATACTTCCGCCTCTCGCACCAAGGCACGACCAATCGCAACCCTTTGTCTCTGCCCGCCAGACAAGGCGGCAGGCTTTCTCTGCAGCAAAGGCGTCAAGTGCAACATCTCTGCCACTTTTTCTATACGACGCGCGATTTCTGCTTTCGGCGTGCCGTTGATGCGCAAACCAAAGGACATATTTTTTTCGACTGTCATGGTCGGATACAGTGCGTAGGATTGAAACACCATACCAATTTGACGCTCACTAGGATCGGCCCAGGTCATATCCTGACCCGCAATTTCCACGCTACCTGCGCTGACATCAATCAAACCCGCGATCGCATGCAACAGCGTGGATTTACCGCAACCTGAAGGTCCCAGCAAAACCAAAAACTCTCCCGCCTCAACATTTAGATTGAGGTTAGAAATGATCTGATTACCGCCCAGATTGATGCCTAAATTTTGTAGACAGACGTTCGCCACAGTTTTCCTAAGCCTTAATATTTTTTCGAAACAGCACCAAAATTGTTTTACCCCTTCACCGCACCCGCCGCAATGCCGCGCACAAACCAGCGTCCCGAGACAAAATACAAAGTCAAAGGCACCAGTGAAGTCAAAATCGTCGCGGCCATATTCACGTTGTACAGGCGAGTACCCGTGGTGGTGTTGATCACATTATTCAATTGCACCGTCATCGGCAAATGCTCACGTCCAGCAAACACCAAACCTAAAATATAGTCATTCCACACCCCCGTTAATTGCATGATCGCGGCCACCACAATAATCGGCGTTGACATCGGCAGTATCAGTTGTACAAAAATTCGCATGAAACCACCGCCATCGATGCGCGCCGCTTGAAATAGTTCGTGCGGTATGGTGCAGTAATAGTTACGAAAAAGTAGCGTCATGATAGGCATGCTAAACACCGTATGCACCAAGACGATGCCCGGTAGAGAGCTATATAAATCAATGCTCGCCAAGATCCTGACTAAGGGAAAAATCATCACTTGCACAGGAATGAATGCACCAACCATCAGAATGCCAAACAAAATATTGGCACCGCGTGGACGCCAAAACGACAAGGCATAGCCGTTCAAAGCACCCAAAAGTATCGGTAGCACCGTACTCGGAATCGCAATCGCTACCGAGTTCATAAAGCCACCGCGTATACCTTCGCAAGCGATACCCGTACACGCGCTGCTCCAAGCGACTGTCCAAGCATCTAGACTCAAATGCTGTGGCAAGGCAAAGATGTTACCCATGCGAATTTCATCCATGCTTTTCACCGAAGTCGTGAGCATGATGTAGAGCGGCAATAAAAAGAAAATCGCGGCGCTGATCAAGAAAATGTAAATGCCTAAACGCGCAACACTAAAACGCTGGCGTCTGCCAGCTCGCTTAGATCGAGTGACTGCATTGCTCGCCTTATCAGCAGAAGGAAAGATGGCGCTCATTGATGTGCCCTACGACTACGCGCATAGATATAAGGCGCGAGTATCGCGATCACAGGCACCAAAAGCATGACCGCACCCGCCGAAGCGAGGGCGATATTGGCGCGGCCAAACAGGTGATCCATAATAAATTTGGCTGGTACTTCACTGGCGGTGCCGGGCCCACCTTGCGTCATCGCGACCACCGAATCAAATAATTTAATCGCAGTAGTTGAGAGTAATAAGAAGACGGTGGCGATAGCCGGTGCCAACATAGGAATCACGATAGACACATACACGCGCCACACGGGAATCCCATCCAAGCGCGCCGCTTTCCATATCTCTTCATCGATCCCACGCAAGGCCGCTAAGATGAGCGCCATCACCAAGCCAGCGGTTTGCCACACCGTAGCAATCACGATGGTGTAGATGACTTTGTCTTGATCAATAATCCAATCAAACACAAAATCTGGAAAACCCATTTGTCGCACCGCGTACTCTAACCCTATGCCCGGCGTCAGCATCCATTGCCAGATCAAACCCGTCGCAACAAAGGACATGGCGTACGGATACAAAAATACCGTGCGCAACACGCCTTCTGCTGTCACTTTTTGATCGATAAATACCGCCAGCAAAAATCCCAAGGCCATACTGACCAAAATAAACAGCACGGTGTAGATCGCGATATTTTCTATCGATAATAACCAACGTTCGTTGTCAAATAATTTGGCATATTGCGCCATGCCGACGAAGGTGTCGGTGGGCATGGTGCGTGAATTGGAAAAAGAAACTCTAATCGACCACAGCGTCGCCCCCAAGTACGCGACCAAGCTCACTAAAGCCATGGGCAGCAAGGCTGCGAAGGGCGTCAGTGATTTGATCTTGCGGGTGAGGGATTTGGTCTGCATAGCGAGTATTTACTTAATCTTTCAAAGCGCTGGCAATGCTTTTTTGGGCTTTTTCTACCGGCATGCGGGTATTCCAATATGCCGTCAAGATATCTTGCAATGCGCCGTTTTGATCGGGCGTTAAAAAGATTTCGCTAATGCCGACTTGACGTGATTTGTCTTTCATAATCGCCACCCCTGCTTGCGCGCAAATATCCATTGTGGACGTATCGACGTCGCTGCGAATAGGAATCGAGCCTTTTAGTTTATTGAATTCCAGTTGCGTACTCGGCGTCAGCACCACTTTTGCCAATAATTTTTGCGCGTTCACCGTAGCAGGATTGCTCGTGCGCGGAAACACGAAGGCGTCACCTTGTATCAAGTAAGGCGAATTGGGCGTTAAGCCCGCCACGCAACCAAAGTCTTTACCGGCGACTTGTTTGGCGGCGGCGAATTCGCCTTTGACCCAATCGCCCATAATCTGCATGCCCGCTTTGCCACTAATCAACAAGGCGGTTGCATCATTCCAATTGCGTCCCGGCGAACCGGCATCGACATAGGTCTGCATGCGCTTAAAGGCCAGCAATACTTTTTTGAAAGCGTCGGAATGTATCGCTTTTTGATCACGATCCCTGATCACGCTCAAATATAAATCCTTACCACCAACATTCGCCAGCATCGCTTGAAACACGATGGTTTCTTGCCAGGCTTGGCCGCCATGCGCAAGCGGAATGAGGCCAGCTGCTTTGAGTTTATCGAGTGCAGCAAACATCTCATCGACGGTCGCTGGCTCTTTGGCGATGCCGGCTTTTTTGAAGGCGGTTTTGGAATACCACAACCACGTTTGCATATGAATATTCACCGGTACGGCGTAATAATGTCCTTTGATCCGAATCACATTCAAGACAGGTTCAGGCAGAATTTTTTCCCAACCTTCACTCTTGGCAACCTCATCGACATTATTCAACATGCCTTGTTCGATCAAATCAAGAAATTGCTTGGTCGTATTGAACTGCGCCGCAGTCGGCGGATTACCCCCAACGATACGGTTGATCGCCACCGCTCTCGCTTGATCCGCGCCGGCCACGGCGGTATCGACCCAGATGCCACCGGCTTTACGATAGGCATCCGCCATCAACTTGGCAGCGGCCGACTCGCTATTCGAGGTCCACCAATGAATAATTTCGGCCTTTTCGACTGGCAAAGGCTTTGCAACCTGCACCTGTGCCGCAAGGGAAGTCGCAAACGAGGCCAGACAAATGGCCAGCAAAGCATGGGTACGCTTGAACATCGTGTCTCCTGATAATGCAGATACTTTGCCTGCATTATTCATTGGTTTTTAGGTTCATTCTCAATAAGTTCTCAACACAGCACATCACAACACGCGGGTGTTGACATTTAAAAATGAATAATGCCATACTTTGCGCCAATATGGAAACGATTCCACATTTCTACAACACCACCCTATCAAAAACTTTTTTTGTACGCTAAGTAGCACTATAGGAGCATCGTTTGATGAAAGCTTACATCCATTTATTGAGCGTACTGGCGGCAAGCATACTCAGCGCCTGTGGCGGTGGCTCTAGCACGAACGGCACGGCACCCGCCGTCAGCACACCCGTGGTCACGACGCCCACCGTGAACCCGCCCGCCCTGCCAACGGCGGGCAAACCTGCAGGCTGGAAATTAGTTTGGTCAGATGAATTTGAGCAAGCCGGACTCCCCAGCGCCGACAAATGGATGTTCGACACCGAAAGAAACAAAGCAGGGTGGTACAACAATGAGCGTCAATACTATTCAAAAGATCGTCTGGAAAATGCCCGCGTCGCAGACGGCAAACTCACCATTACCGCACTCAAAGAACAGCTCAGCAGCGCACCCGATTTTGGCGGCCAGGCTTACACCTCAGCCCGTCTACTGACGCGTGGCAAAGCAAGTTGGACTTACGGTTTTTTTGAGATCCGCGCCAAGCTCCCTTGCGGTCTTGGTACCTGGCCGGCGATCTGGATGTTGGGCACCAAAGGCGCGTGGCCGGAAGATGGCGAGATCGACATCATGGAGCATGTGGGCAAAAACAAGGGACAAATTCTGGGTAGCGCTTACACCCATTTTTACAATTGGGCGAATGGCACCGGCAATACCGAGGCCACCACGGTCAACGACGCTTGCGATGTTTTCCATAACTATCAGCTATATTGGGATCAAAATCAGCTAGCGATCGCGGTTGACGATAAATACTACTTTCAATTCGTGAATGCGAAAACCGGTGATTACAAGAAATGGCCTTTCGATCAGCCGCAATATTTAATCCTCAATCTCGCCATCGGCGGTGACCTCGGTGGTGCAATGGATGACCGTATTTTTCCGAGTCGATTTGAGATTGATTATGTGCGGGTTTATCAACCATGATCAACAGTCGAAACATTTTTAATCCAAACGCAAGCATCGAAGTTGTTCCGCTATTTGACGGACATCACTGCATCGTGATCGATGATTTTTTGCGCCAACCGCAGGCCTTGGTCGATTTTGCGAATAGCAAGCGCGCGCATTTCCGCTATGACACGGACAATTATTTTCCAGGATTAGAAATGGACATGGGGCGAGAATTTGCGCGCAGTCTGGAACAGTATTTTATGCTGCAAATGCGGCGCTACTTCGCCGCGCGCCGACAACTCGGTGTCGCCTGCAGACTTTCTATGACCACTTTGCAAACGCATGAACTGAACGCCCTACAAAGACTCTGTCATCGTGACGCCGACACCTTCCCGCCGGGCGTCGGCATTGCTGCTACGGTCGTGTATCTGTTTCAAAATCCCGATCTTGGCGGCACCAGCTTTTATCGGCCCAAACTCAGTGCAAATGCGACCCGCGAATTACTAGGCAGCGCGCAACATGCGACTTCGGAAGCATGCACTACATTGATCAAAACCAGCCCCGCCTATCTGCATGCCAGCAATGATTATTTCGAACTCATGCAAACCGTGCCCGCCAAGTGGAACCGCGCCATTTTCTACGAAGGCACGATCTTTCATGCTGCTCATATCACCCAACCAAGGCTCTTGAATAACGAGCCGGATACAGCACGTTTGGCGTTGAATGGTTTTTTTAAATTTAGAATGACGGCGTAAAAATTAGATAGGATGTCACTTAGAAAATGTTTCCAAAAAATGCTCTGCACGAACCGAAACAAATAAAAGGCTATCGAGCAGAACTGAATCACCCTCCCCCCTACCCTCTCCCGCCAACGGGCTGAGGATTATCCACATCTTTTTTGTTTTACCTTACTCCAAAGATGCGACTGCGTTTTGAGAGACAGAAAACGACTTAACCGTCATGCCGGACTCTTATTTGCTTATGAGCGGCATCCAGGATTGACACTTTTAAAGGTGAATTCTGGACACCGGATCAAGTCCGGTATGACGATCAATAGACGATTTTGAAGCTCAAATGCTGGCGTTTCAACGAAAATGTAGTTTCGTAGGGCGGGTGCAACCCGCGCCGCACATAGGTCGATCTTGTGTACACGACGATCCGGCGGCGCGGCTTGCACCCGCCCTACATTTTTTAACGGCTGTAAAACAAAGCTTATTAACAAATCGCATGCAATGTTCTATCACGGCAAACTATAATCAAAAACATAAAAATGCTGACCATCCTTAATCTCTATCTGCATTTGCCCCTTCAAGCCTACTAACTCATCCGTGCCGGAATCTGGCACCACTTGTATCGTCAGATGTCGCGTGCCTTTGTCCATAACGCCGGTATGCATCAACACAAAACTACCGCGTTTGCCCTGTAAAGCGCCGCTCACTCTTTCGATTGCCACATAAGCTGCGGAGCCTTTGACCTCGGTCATCGCGGCCAGCATCTCACCCAAGCTGTGCGCGTCCAAATCACCATGAAATTGTTTATCGATAGTTTGGCGCCCCAAATTAGCCTCTGCAATCGCAGCCGCTGGCGCTTGTGGTTGAAGTTTTACGTCGAAACTGCCGCGTATCTGTTGCATAGTCGAGTCCTTGAGTTGAATAGCGATGGGTGGTTTTTCTGCGTAGCTGTGGGTAGTCATTATGCACAAACTAAGGCAAGCTACATATAATCCGTGGTTTAGTAATTTCATAAAAGCCTTCCCTATTAGTCGCGAATCCCTATCGTTTTATTTGAGACATTTAAACCTGATTTTCCCCTCGCGGATAGTAAAAACGCGACGAACTCAATTCAACACTATGACAAGCAATCAACCGCGCGGTGTACAGCGCCCCAGTTTTAGCGAAGGGCAATTTCAACATCTGCGCCTAGCTCCCGGCACAGCGTTAACGCCATTCGTTGCGCATTACTGGTTTGTTAGTTGGGATTTACGCGCGTGCCAATCGCAACAGCAAGCGACCTTACCGCACCCGAATGTGCATCTCGTCGTAGAACAAGGACATGCGCGTATTTACGGCGTACACAGCGCACGTTTTACACGAGAATTAGCAGGACAGGACCGCGTCTTTGGTATCAAATTCAAACCGGGTGGTTTTTATCCGTTTTACCAAAGACCCATCGCTGACATTCATAATCAAGCACTCGATATCAGCGCCTGTTTCGCTTCTGGGAATCAGGATCTAGTGGTAAAAATCGAAGCGGCGCAAGACTTTTCAACGATGTGCAATGCGGCAGAGAATTTTCTATTAGCGCATTTACCGGAAGCAGATCCCAAACTCAATTTTCTCGATCAATTGCTCAAAGACATAGAACAAGATCGCAGTCTGACTAGCGTCGACGACTTAATCGCGCATACCGGTTTAGACAAACGCGGCTTGCAACGCTTGTTTCAAGTCTATGTCGGTGCCAGTCCTAAATGGGTAATCCAACGCTACCGTCTGCATCAAGCCATCGCCCAAGTGCAAGCAGGTAAGACTTGCACTTGGAGTGATCTGGCGTTGGAGCTAGGCTATTTCGATCAGGCGCATTTCGGTCGAGATTTTCGTGCTTTGATAGGAATGACGCCTAGTGAATATGAAAAAAGCCTGCAGAGCGCAGGCTAATTGGCTTCGTTTTTAGTCTCGTTTTAAGCACTCAACACTTCGTCGTCTTACGCTTTTTTCCCAAGCTACCGCGCTGCGCAACTTTGGCAATATAGTCGGGCGAGAATGGCACCTTGCATGAAGTATCACCGACATCGACCACGACTTCACCGATTTTTTGTCCGGCCTGGATCGCTGCTTCGCTAAGAGCCGGCACGTAACAGCCCAGCGCAATCACAAAACTATTCATGCAATAGCACACGCGATTTGCGGCTTGATGGATCTCCGCTTGCACACGTCTGAGCAGTTTTTGCAGTAACTTCAGATCCAAATCGGCATCATCTGTGACCGAAATATAACTGCTGAGCGTACACCAACCAGCAGCAGCGATATCGGGATGATCAGAATCTATCCACGCCAGCGCCAATGGCATGGCAAACGGACTCTCAGCAGCCACCCACGCCACACTGTATTCGCGTATCCCATGCGAGTTTGCTGTTTCTACCCAATGCTGTAATTGCGCTTCTGTCATTTTGCTACCGTCAGCTAGCAAACCCGCCATGTACTGCGCGTCATAAATGCCGGTATCAAATAAGGCGCAAGCAAATGCCAGATCATTTTTGTAGGGCTTCATCAGCTTCTTCATCTCATCGATCTTGACACCAAAGATCGGCTCTTGCGCACCGTGTTTTCGCATGGTGTTGCGATAAGATTCCAAGCCTAATGCTTCTAGCTGTTTTACTAATGCTGCGACGGATGGCTGTGTGGATGCTTCTGTGCTCATATTTGTCTCCTGTTTTTTTAAAACAAAGCAATGTGCAGTCACCCATACCCTCTTCTGCAAATTCGCATTTCATTCCTCTGTTTTTACAGTTTATCTCAAATCACCCTTGCTTTTAAGTCGCCTATTTTATGATTGCTTTATCCCTATTACCGTGTTGGCAATCAGATTAGGCAGCTTGTTCATGGCAAAGCACGCGAGGGAAACTAGCCTTTTCCTTTCAACAAAAAGAGAGATCATTCATGCAAATCAATTTGAGTAAAACAGGTAGATTATTTGCTGGCACCGCACTCGCGATGAGTCTGGCCAGTCAGATGAGCTGGGCGACAACATTGCCAACAAACACAAACACAAACACAAACACAGTGCGCGGCAAATTAACATTGACACATATCAGCGCATCGCAATGGCGTGCTGACTATGAATTCGATCAAGCGATTGATGGCTTACGATTTCGTAAGATTGGCGAGTACCGAGAACAGGCTTGGAAACCGGGTGCGAATTTAACCGTCGCCGCGCAAAACAAAGATAAAGACGGAGATAAAGAAAGCTACCTTTCAACTTCAGGATCGACCACGCGCTTTAGCTTTTTCATCCGCCCTTATGGGCAATTTGTGGAAGGTGAATATGCGCCGATCAATCAATTCACCGATGGTGGTGCGGCAATTTATATGGGTTTCTTTCTTCCCGAAGCCATCTTAAACCAACAAACAAGCAAGCTCTCATTAGAGATCCAGTATCAAGGCTTGAAAGATCAAACGGTACTGGCGCCCACCAAGCGATCCAATGCAGAAGATTCCGCTCAAGCGTATGCCTATTTTGGACCACAGAAAGTAAGCAAGGCAGGTGCGATGCAAGTCGTGTTAGACCCAGCGATGCCGGAATGGATGCGCGACATGCTGCTTTCCACCAGCGCCAAAGTGTCCAGCTATTTTGCAAGCGCCTATCATCGCCCCTTATTGACTCCATTGTTAATGACCGTTGCGCTCTCAGACTTGGAAAGTAAAGGTCTGTCGATCAAAGGCGGCGCGAGTCATGGTCAAATCAATTTCCGCATATCAGGGAAGCAGTCCATCATAGAAAGCCCCGCTTTACGCGATGCATTCAACCAACTAATCGCCCATGAAATTGCACATATCTGGCAAAACAATTTACCCCATGACGGCATCGGTGAAGAGGCACCATGGATACACGAAGGCGGCGCAGAAGCCATGAGCCTGGACGCCTTGCTCTCAAGCGGCTTGTGGGACAAAGACAAATTCAATGCGATGCAGACCAAGCGATGGAAAGAATGCGAGAACTTAAGCAACTCGGGAACTGACTTAGCGACGAACTACCGCGCCCACTACGTATGCGGCATGAAACGTTTTGACGATACTAAGCTCAATATCGTCACGATATGGCGTGCCCTCATAGACGAGTCCGAACGCAGCGGTAAAGTCTATTCGGAACAGATGGTGCGTGAAGTCGTGGCACGGCTCCAGCGTCGGTAATTGATTCCGCTCGTGGATTCTTCTAGTAGATTACTATTTTAGATTGCTATCGCCTGCATCCCGTTTATTCGGTATCCTATCGCGCATATACTCAATCAAGGAGCCGCATTTGAATTCGCAGCAACATACCGTCAATCTGGCGCTACAAGGTGGTGGCTCGCACGGCGCTTTCACTTGGGGCGTGTTGGATGCGCTACTAGAAGATGGACGCATTAGTTTTGAAGGCGTGAGTGGCACCAGCGCCGGTGCCATGAATGCGGTGGCGATGGCACACGGCTTTGCGCAAGCGGATAAAAAATCTGCGCTGGCAATGCGCGAAGCAGCGCGACAATCATTAAAAGATTTTTGGGATGGCGTGATCAGTATGAACGCTATGCAAAATAGCCTGGCACAAGCGCAACGCGTGCCATTTGATATTTTGTTTGGCGGCATGGCGGCACTCACTGGCGCGCACTCACCGGTACAAATGTTCTCCGAATCTATCGGCAGTCTATGGACTAGCGCGATCTCGCCCTATCAAAGTAATCCCTTGGATATCAATCCCCTCAAACAGTTTTTAGAACGCCAAATCGATTTTGAACGGCTAGCGACATGCGAAGCGATGAAAGTGTTTGTGGTTGCAACCAAAGTCAGCGATGGCAAGGCCGAAATATTCAGCGGCCAGCGCCTGACTGCCGATGCAGTCATGGCATCAGCCTGCTTACCCACGGTGTTTCAGGCAGTAGAAATCGAAGGCGAGCATTATTGGGATGGTGGCTACTCAGGCAATCCGGCGATTCATCCGCTCATTTACGCATGCCAAAGTCGCGATGTCGTACTGGTACAGATAAATCCAATTCGACGCGACAGTTT
>CAYXJI010000013.1:0-23038 GCA_964465175.1 uncultured Burkholderiaceae bacterium
CTACTCTCTTTCTTTGCTTCCGGCGTGTGTCAAGGTAGTTGTCGCCTTAATGCTTAAAATTAGGCTGCTTTCATATATTCCTTCTCTTGCATCTGAGCGCGTTCAGGATTCAAGTAGACCGTACTGCCTAATGTCCAATCTCTCGTTTCTCCAGACCAGCGTTGAGGATTTTTTTCACGGGCTAGTTGATACACTTGTGCTCGCTGCTGAAGTAAAGTATTTGCTTGGCCACGATGACGTTGATCTGGCGTGACGTATTTCAACCCGCTATGACAGTGTTCTTCGTTATACCATTTGACGAATTCATGTACCCAGAGACGCGCTTCTTCCAGGGTGTCGAATGGCCGTTCTGGCCACTGCGGGCAATACTTCGCCGTACGAAATAAGGCTTCTGCGTAGGCGTTATCGTTGCTGACACGTGGTCGACTAAAAGATGGAACTACACCAAGATCGTACATGGCCGAGAGCATGTTCGCCCCTTTCATGGCCGTACCATTGTCCGAATGCAGCACCAATGGCTTGCCTGCAATTTGTTCACGCAGGCAACCGCGCCACAGTAAGTGACTGGCATGTTCTGACGATTCATTTTCGTGCACTTCATTGACCACTAGCTTACGACTGTAGATGTCTTTCATCATGTACCAATAATAGAATCTGCCCTTGACTGTGCTTGGCAGCCAGGTGATGTCCCAGCACCATACTTGGTTGGGACCATCGGCTTGATGCGTTGTCAATGGACGTTTCTGTGGCGTCTTACTTCGACCCCGTCGCTGCCCTTGATTGGCTGCGTTCATGACACGGTAAAATGTCGATTCCGATGCCAGATAAATCCCTTTGTCGGCCAACTTGGGAACAATTTGATGCGGCGTCATGCTGGCATATTCCGCGCAGTTAGCGGCGGCCAATAATGCCTCACGTTCGGCTTGACTGAGTTTATTTGCAGGACACGGATGCACGCTGTCAGGTCGACCATCCTTTGGTGAGTGTCGCCACCGCTGTACGGTGCGCACACTCAATCCCAGCATGTCGCAAGCAAGGTCTTGGCGTGCGCCCGCGGCAACGGCTTCATTAATCAAGGTGAGCGCTTCAAGGCGATCTGGGGCTTTGATCATTCGTCCTTTTCCTTCCCCCAGATCGCTTCGGCTTTTTTTCTTAAAACAAGCAGCGCCGCCGATTCTGCTAACTCAGCATTTTTCTTTTTTAGGGTGCGTTCTAGTTCGCCAATCCGCTTTGTCTGCGAGGCATTTGGTTTGGCTTGCACCAGTTGTCCATTGGCCTGCTCACACGCTAAACGCCATTGCGTCACTTGTTCTGGATAGACGCCTTTCGTTCTGCAATATACGGACAGTTCTACTTCACTTAGTGCTGCAGCTTCTAGCACGATGCGAAATTTGTCCGGACTGGACCAGCGATCACTTAGCTTACCGTCTCCTGGCACAATTCTTCCTTCCTCGCGCGCCACGTTTTGCCATACACGTAGCGTCACGGTAGTAATTCCCGTGGCCTTAGCTAATTCCACCACTGCTCGGTTTAACGGGGGCATCATTTGTTGAACCGCCCATTCTCTTTGTTCTGCTGTATATCGAATACGTTTCATTTTACCCTGACTTCCGCCCTCCATTTTTATCATATTAAGTGACACGACATCTATCCTGACATGGAGGGCTTCGCCAAAGAAAGTAAGCAAAGAAAGGCGACCACGCTGCCACTGGCCTTCGGCTTCCCATTTTTTGTGATGCACAAATTATGCTGAAGCTCAGCGTAAGCACCCGCAGGGCGAGTCTACGGTCGCCTTTTTTGGATTACCTTTTTTGGCGAAGCAAAAAAGCTAATTGGCTGTCGGGCCACACCCGACCTGTGAATGATAAGAACGAATGGCGCTTGATTAAAGTACAGTCACCATAGGAACTGTAATTGAAAATTTGAGACACGCAAAGCGACTCAACCACCACCCTCAATCACCTCCTGCGCCATCCGTAATCTCTCCCGACTATTACTCAAATGGGTACGCATCGCCGCCCGCGCGGCTTCAGACTCTTTGCGCAAAATTGCATTGAAAATATCTTCATGCTCATGCTGCACGCGCGCTAGATATGCGTTTGGATCATCGTGATTGAGTTGCGCCGTATTTAAGCGTGCGCGTGGGATTAGTGTGTGTCCCAGATGTCCCAGCAGCTCCATAAAATATTGATTACCCGTTGCACGCGCAATCAATAAATGAAAACGTACATCGGCCTCTACGGAATGCGCGCCATTCGTTACTGTGTCGCGCATTTGTTGTAATACTTCGCGTAGCTCGGTGATTTGTAGTTCTGTGCGACGCGTTGCGGCATGCCAGGCGGCTTCGGTTTCTAAGCTGATACGAACTTCCAACACATCCAATACATCTCTGACCGTGATGATGGAAGAATTTTGCAAGCCCAGATGATGTGAGGGTGCGAGTACAAAAGTGCCTATGCCGTGCCGCGTTTCGACCAGACCAGCGGCTTTTAATTGCGAAATCGCTTCACGAACCACCGTGCGGCTGACCCCATACACTTGCATGATTTCTGATTCGGTAGGCAGTTTTTCTCCGACTTTTAAATCATCACTTTTAATCCGCGTGGTCAGATGCTCGACCACAACAGTGGCAAGATTGCGTGGCTTGCTGCGAGCAGGAATGGGATTATCATTAAGCGGATTGGTCGTCAGGGCGATGTTGAATTCAGGGTGGTTTTTTATATTGTGGTCTCTCGTATGATAACCGATAAGCTAAATAATCAAAAATGGCTTACTTTCAAAATAATGTTTAACCCAGAATTTCATTAGGATTTGAAACGAAGGTGGATGCACTTTTCGCGGCAGTTTTGACGTGAATGAGGCGCAAATAGCGAGCTACTTTCAACGAAGAACGAAAGAAATGACCGAAAATGCGGCGCCAGCGCTCAAATAGCATCGAAGGCGCGCCCGATGGAAAATCAGGGCTTAAGCAAATGCCATTAAGTTGGATGACGCGCGCACCCGATGGATTTTTGAGCTGAGCTGTGTTTTGAGTGGGACCTAAAATAATTCGTGTCATGGTGGCTACCAAAAAAATGCTGAATGACATTGCAGTTTCACCACTCATCACAAATTGCTACGATTAAAAAATGACGTAGCTTAGATTGCTATCTCAGAGCGCATTGCTCTTTACTTTTGGAGATAGGAATATGAAAATCATTGCACTCAAAGTTGTCATGCTGTTGATGCTCAGTTCTTTACTCTCGTTACCGTGCCCGAAAGACCATCGATAAAGACTTCGTCGCCGTCTTTCAGAATAGTGCGTATTCCAGGAAGATTGACAACAGTCGGTATCGCTAATTCTCTCGCGACGATGGCGCTATGTGAAAGATAGCCGCCGGTTTCGACAATGACGCCACCCGCTTTTAGAAATAGGGGTAACCAGCTAGGATCCGAGGACGGCGCCAGCATGATATCTCCTTGCTGTAGCTCTCCTATCTGTGATGGATGGATTATGTGTTTGATTCGACCTTGATAGCTTCCCATGCTGACGGCGATACCTTGCCATCGCTTGTCGGTATGGCTCAACTTCACTTTTTTCGTATTAGGCTGAATGTTGTTTGACGCGATATGTTGAGAATTGATGTTGATCGATTTTTCATGAATGACATCTTCGATTTCTAAACTTTCCCAATGCGCGATTTGAGATTTTCGGTCAAGGATCCGATTCTTGATTGCTTGACTTGATAAGGCATTGAGATGGATGGCCTGTAGTTCAGCGCAGTTGAGATGGAAAATATCGTCAGCTTGACCCAACATCCGACGCTGCGCGAAGCGTTCGCCAAGTTCCAACATCAAAATTCGGCATCTCTCCCACATCAGTGCAAAGCAACTGCGTGCCAGCTCACGTTGATTGCACTCTGCTTTTGCTTGTTTCTGCAGAATCTTAATTAACCATCGTTGTGGCATTGCACATTGATGCTTGATTTGTTCCCAAGCCCATAATGCTTGTTGCTGTTGGCGTTTTTGTAAAGCATCAGTATCAACATTGGATAAACTGAGTATGGCTTGCTTCAAGGCTTCTGGTTGTTCGCGCCATGTTGGGCGTGAAATATACGACTCATAGTTGCCACGGTGTCCGTAGGTATCTAAGAACTGGGTGTAAGCAATTCCAAATGGATTTGACACATTGATCTCATCTGACATAGGCACAACAATTGATCGCAACCAACGTTGTGCTTCTAAATCGCTGTCCGCCAGTTTTGCCAATTGCATCAAGTCGTAGGCCTGTTGAGCACTGATGCTCATTTCACCCTCGGTCATGATGGCTGACACCAAAGTTTTTCCTTCCTTAGGAAAAGTCTTTAATAACATTTTTTGCAAATTCATCAAAGTGCCACTTGCCCCTTGCATGATGCAAAGACCCGTATGCGTAAGATAAGTGTTGCGGGCACGGTCGAGAATTTCATTCAGCAATTCTTGCTCGCTGAGCTTAGACACGTCTTGTTCGCGCCATGCTTTACTTTGCTTGGTCACTTCCGCGGCTTCGCGCAGGCCACGTCGCCGATATTGTGGGAAACGCACGATGGCTCTGAGCATATTGAGTGCGACTTTGCCGTAACTATGCCAAGGTCGCGGCGCTACCTGTATGCATGTTTGATGACCGCCTAAGATGAAGTTCACTTCTTCAGGTGGTAAGTTGAACGTGTCGTAGATTTCCCATTGAATGAGCGATGCGTTCAGATAGGCATAGCCATTAAAGATAGCGGATCGTTGGCCGCCTTCTAGTGGTGTCACATTGACGATTTTGTGGGCGACACCGAGCATTTCATTGACGGCAACTTGCATCACGTCGAGTTCGCTGATCTTTAAGGGATAGGGCAGGATTTCTTTGGTATTGCCGTTGGTCCAGATGCTTCCTTGCTGCGCAATTTGCGGGTAATTGTAAATATTGCGTGCACTGATGGGGCGAGCTTGCACTAAGTAAAACTGTATACCGTCAAATACCCACTCTATGTCTAGAAAGCGCTTGCTGTAGTCAAAGGCATTGGCCGTATCAAGGGCGAGTTTGGCTAAGGTGATCGCCTGTTCATCACTCAATATGGCTTGACCGCATTCGTCTTTACTCAGTTCGCGTCGCTGCAATCCGCCACCTGATTTTGCTTCGATCACGTGTGACGAGATTGAGGAACGCCTGTGGGCGATTGTCCATTCTTGACATGACCAATCTCGTTGCACAACGATGTCTTCGCCGTCCACGGTTCCGGCAACTAATGACTCTGCTAAACCAATCACGCTGCTAATGAGCAGTCGGTCTTCGCGCCCGTCTCGCGGATCACATGTAAAAATCACGCCAGCCATTTGACTTTTGAGCATAGGCATTAGTACCACCGCCATTGCAGCGTCTGTGTGAGCCAATCCAATTTTTTCTCGATAGAGACATGCTTGTAGTGTCCATAACGAGGCGATCACTTTCAATATAGCGGCTTCAATTGCGACGCTACCTGCGACGTTTAGTTCACTGTGATGAATACCCGCGAATGAGTGTTGTTGACCGTCTTCTCCTGGTGCGGATGATCGTACTGCGAGCGCTTGGTTTTGCCATCCTTGTGCAGTTAATAATTCGATTAAGGCGGTACGAAAATCTTCGGGCGTTTTTTGCATGATGCGTTGACGTATCTCATCCAATGCCGTATTTCGCTCTGCTTCGCTCAAGCTACAAGCTCGATAAGCTTCCTCACAAATTGAAGCGGGCAGAAGTTGGTGACAGATCGCTGCTGGTATGACAAAACTAACAGGAACTGGCAAACCATAACGACTTAACATGGCTAGTTGCGCTGCTTTTCCACCAACTTGTGCTGCGCCCGCTTGAAGTGCTTGCTGCGCATCGAAAAAACAAGAAGTCCTCATCAAAGCAGGCAAATTCATTTTGATTCCTTGCCATTAGGAGTTGCGTTGTCCTGATCACCCAAAACACCAAGCAAAAACAGTTTTAGCATCTCTTGATGGCGTGCAAGCAGGGACGTTTCTGGATTCGCTTGCCAGTAGAAGAGATCCGAAGTGCGCATTGCATTGAGATAGAGTGCAAGCGTTTCTGGGTTATGCTTTTTCGGTATTTCTGACGCTTCTTGTGCTGCTCTAAATAGGATAGTCATAATCGTCAACATGCCGCTGCTAGCGCTAGGATTTTGTTGTAGATCGATGTTTTGTGTACGGTGTTTCAGTAGTGGCGCGAGATAGACATATTTATCTCGCAAATATTCCGCTTCGACTTCAAACAAGTAAGTTAGTCGCGCCCTTAACCCCTGTAGCTGAAGTAAGGTGTTTTGAATATCGTCTCGGCGTTCACGCATTTCAGCCTTGAAATGCTGATCGAGGATGGATTCTTTGGTCGGAAAATATTTATAGAGCGTCGCCTTGGCGATGTCAGCCTGAGCGCTAATCGATTCCATCGTGACGTTCTCGTAGCCAGTTGACTCAAACATCGCCCAAGCAATCTCAGTGACACGACTAAGTGTTTGATTGACTTTGCGTTGGCGCCGATCCGGTTCATTTATTGTTCTCGTGTTGTCATATTGACTTTGTAGACTTGCTGCTTTTGCAACAATAGGTGGCTTAAGTAGTTTTGATTTTGACATAGACAATAATGTATTTGAACGGTGTATGAAAATGAACGACGTTCAATTATAGATCGAATTTCCTGCCTATGTCGAGGAAAAAAATAGCGAACAAAACTAGAAGTTTGCTCGCTATTTGCGTAAGTAGATAAAACGTTAATGCTAAGCCGCCGTTATCGTGATGCTTTGGATGTCATGTTGAACTAAATGCTTATCGACGATGCTTTTGAAAAAACTGCCAAATGATGTCATTGAGATTGATATCGTTAGAAGTCTTTCCAATCGGTAAACCGATATTGAAAGGATCAGCGCCCGCCCAAGTATGGCCTCCATGGTTGATAGTCACCAAGCTAGTTTGATAATGTCCGGCCTTGTTTTCTATGATTTCAACATCAGTACCATCGTTGGGATCACGATTGAAGCTTTGCTTGAGGTCCATCGCGGCATCTCTGGCTTTGCCGGTATTTTGTTGTATCCAATATTCGTAGCTAGCCGGTGCTGATAAATAGCCTTCTGGTTTGCCTGCATAGGTCACCACTTGATCCGCAGTCCCCATCGCAATCATCACCCCTACCGATTTTTTCTCACCACGTGGCACTTGGTTTTTCTCAACCGGCACTGGCAGGCTGGCACCGACAGAAGCAATCGCAGCGATTCTATGTGAGAGCTCTGCTGCGAGTCTTTGCGCAAAGAAGCCACCTCGCGATAGGCCCGTCGCATAAATTTTAGAACCATCAATCCGCCAGTCTTTTTCTAGTTGATTGAGTAGGCTATCGGTAAAACCAACATCATCTGTGCCCTCATGGTAAGACGTGGCAAAGCCCACATTCCAATCTTGTTTGCCGACGTTGCCTAAACCTTGCGGATAGACCACGATGAAATCAAATTGATCCGCCGCTTTGTTCATTTGCGTGTACAACATTTGTTCGCGCGCTGTCATGCCACCGCCATGAAAATTCAATACCAAGGCATATTTCTTATCTGGATTGCTGGCATAAGATTTGGGTGTGTAGACTATGTAACGGCGTTTTTCCTCTTTGTAAGTAAGACCCTTTTCTTGCGCCTGAACGGGTGGGGAATACAAAGATGTGCCTGCCATTAGGCTGAGAGACAGAGCTGCGCTAAAAAACAGTGGTAGTGATTTCATACATTTCCTTTACTAAGATTACATAGCTAACCACGTTACGAGAAGTGGGCTTAGTCTAAGGAGATGGTGGTGAAATTTTGGTGAAATTATCTGATTATTTGTTGCTTGGGTTCAGCTTGATTCTGACCTCAAAATAGTCTGCGCTGGCTTGAAAATCGATATCCCACGTTAGCGCTTGGGCAATACGTGTGAGTAGATTTTTACCGTGAGTAAAACCGCTAGTGTGAAGTGGCGCAAGCACTATGATGGAATTGCCAATGACAATACCATCCGTGTCTATGCTGATCTTGATGAGAACCTGATCACCACCGTGAAACAAGGCGTTGTTTAACAAATTATTCAATAATAAAGTTAACAAATGCGGGTTTGCCATCGCCGTGTTTTTCTTGTCAAACGCGGCTTCATCAAAGTCGAGCGTGAAGTGCAACTGATGCGCTTGTGCGGTTTTTTCTAAGTTTAAAATCGCGTGTTCCAGATGCGCTACTAAATCGGTTTCCTGTAGTGTTAAATTCTCGGCGCGCGCTAGGGCCAATAGTATTTCTAAAGTTTGATCGATCTCCGTCATGGAGGAAGTTAATAATTGGCGATCTTCTTGAGTCAGAGCAGCCCTAGTATCGCGGTGTAACAGGTTATTAATGATGGTCACCGGGGTTCGCAGTTCATGGCTGATATCGCGCGTGAATAAGCTCTCGCGTTGTAAGGCTGCTTGTAATGACTGCAAACTGTGCGCTAATGTTTTCGCCAAAAATCCAATTTCATCAGCTCGATTTGATGCAGAGAATGTTGGTGCTTGTGGATCTTTACTGCTCAATTTGAGTTCGTCATTCAATTGCAAAAGTGGGGCAGCAATATGCCGTGCTAAACGATATGCCATTAGCAAAGCGCCACCCGTCATCAAGAGTGCAACGACCAACATAAAGTCAGCCAAATTCTTCGATAAATTATTCACGACCAAAAATGGACTGACCTCGGCGACCAAATACGCGCCTTGTGAATTATCGGTGAGGCGTATCACATGGAAGTGGGTTCCTTTGTTGGTGAAGACTTCAGTTCGTGTATCGTTACGCTGATTTGTCGCTTGCACCTTGGTTTGGAGCGGTTCTGCTAATTGCGCGAAGGAAGGAATCAACTTCATATAGTCTGCGCGCGGCTGTAACCATGTCGCAGTTTTTGTATAGTGATCTTGTAAGAATTTAGCTTCGTGGCCCAAGATACTTTCAAGCACGGCATCTTCAGTCACATAGGCAATCAAAACGGCCACACCGGTGTAACTGACACATAAAAACAGAGTGAAGCTAGCGAGTGTGACAAACAGTTGTCGCTTGATACTGGTTTTAAATGGGGCGAACATCATCATGTATCACCAATTGATAACCAAGATTATGCACAGTGTGTACCAGATCATAACCCGCCACACTTTCTAGCTGTTTGCGCAGGCTGTAAATATGCGATTTCAACGCGTCGCTTTGCGGTGGCGTATCACCCCAAATCTCATGCAAGATCTGTGAGCGGCTGACCGCATCGGGATATTTTTGTGCCAGTAAGATCAAAATCTTAAAGCCAACTTGGGTCAGCGGAATGCTTTGACTCGCATATTCAGCACGCATGTCTCTGACAAATAAACGTAAAGCATTAATCTGAATTTCCTGCTTCACATGCAATTGCTGACGACGGCTCAAGGCCTGACAACGTAAGGCGACTTCACGAAAATCAAATGGCTTGGTCAAATAATCATCTGCCCCTGTTGCGAAACCGTGTGCTTTATCTTCAAACGCATCACGTGCAGTCAACATTAAGATAGGCACATTACTCGGCGCTTGCGCTTTGATTTGTTGGCAGACCTGAAAACCGTCGATATCGGGTAAATTCAAATCCAGCAAAACCACGTCAAAGTGCTCATTGCTGGCAAGTTGTACTGCGTGTTTGCCTTCGCTGGCGAAATCGACTTCCCAATGTAATCCCGATAAAAAGTCGCCAAGCTGTTTGGCGATGTGGAGATTATCTTCAACGATTAAAAGCTTTAGTGGCTTCAAGATAGCGCAGTCTTATGAACTTAGAGGTTTTTATTGTAATGCAAATGACCGTGGACGGACTCGCCTTCTACGACGGGATTGCGCACTTCAGCATTTGCGGTATTTCTAAAACCATGCCTGTGAGCGACAAGTTGACAGTGTCTGCGAAGATAACGAGGCTTCATCTTTGATCCATTGCGCAAATGCACGAACACTTGCGCGTTGCGCATCTTGTTCACGATACAGCAGCCAATGTGAGTAAGGATCACGACTACGGAGGGCAAGCGGAAGCACCAGTTTCTTTTCTAATAAATCCTCGATCACTAATACGTCCAGCGCCAGACAAATGCCATGATGCGATTTTGCAGTGTCGATGGCTAAGTGTTCGTGGCTATAAAAGGGACCTTTCTTGGCATGCGCGAGTAAGGCCTCCTGTTCGTCTTGATTGAGCGCCTTGAATTCAGCCGTGTTGCTCAACCACGCTTGCCAGCGCTCACCGACCACACCCGTTTCGCGATCGGGAGGTAAGGGCAGGCGGAGTAAAGTGTGTTGGCGAAGTTGGTTGAGATCAATGAGTTGTTGACGTGATGTTCGGCGAACGGTTTTCTTTAGCACTTTGGTGTGACCTAAGGTGGCAGGGCTACACACCGGAAAAAGATAGGTTTCTTCCCACAATTTTTCTGCATACAAACTGGATTTTTTTGCACTAGACGAATCTTGATCGTAACCGCCTTTGCCATAGCGTAGCACCACATCAATGCTGGTATCTTTGATTAAATCATGGGTTTGATTTTCGGACGATAGCCGCAAATCGATCTCAGGATATTGCGTATGAAAACGACTCAAACGCGGCACTAACCATTTCGCTGCGATGGAGGGTGCGGCACTCACCACCAACACTTGATCGTCGTTATCAAGCTTGCTTGCCCGCTCCAATGCCGATTGCAATTGCGTGAACGAAGCGCTCACTTGTTCGGATAACTGTTGCCCCTTCGCCGTGAGTTGCACCAAACGATTTGAACGGATAAACAGCGCAGTACCCAGATAGTCTTCCAAGGCAGCAAGTTGATGGCTGATCGCTGCTGGCGTGACTGATAGTTCATGCGCTGCTAGTTTAAAACTACCTAGGCGCGCAGCCGCTTCAAAGGCACGGATGGCGCCCAGTGGTGCGGATCGGATGTGGATGGATTTTGCCATGCAATCAGTTTAGCAGACTCAGTTTAGTACAGCTAATTCGAATCGCAAAAATCATCATTTGTCAGTGCCGATCGTGAAACGTACACTGCGAGGCCATCAAGTCCGTAAGCCACTTAAACCAATCGCATTTTTGGGAGTCAGCAATGACCAACACCGCAATCCAAGTCCAGCCTAGGCGCTTTTTATTTTTACTTGCCAGCAGTAGAGCGCAAGGCAATACCGAGCAATTAGCCCGCGTCGCAGCACAGTCTTTGCCTGCCGAGGTCGAGCAACAATGGATCAATCTGCACGATATCGCCATGCCTGATTTTAGCGATCTGCGTCATGAAGGCGACGGCATCTATTCCGCACCACAAGGCGCGCTGGCTGAATTATTTGACGCCACCCTAGCCGCAACCGACCTTGTATTCGTCACGCCGCTGTACTGGTACAGCCTGCCTACCGCCGCTAAAAGATATCTAGATCATTGGTCCGGCTGGATGCGTGTTCCTGGTGTTAATTTCAAAGAGAAAATGCGCGGTCGCCGCTTATGGAATATCACGGTGACCGCCGATGAAGATCAAAGCTACGCCCAAGCTTTAGTCGATAGCCTGCGCATGACGGCGGTTTATATGGGCATGCCGTGGAATGGTAGTTTGATAGGTTATGGCAATCGCCCGGGTGAAGTGCTGCAAGATGAGCGTGCGTTGGAACGAGCTGCGAATTATTTTGTGGCTGCGTAGGGTGGGCACGGTCTCATCGTGCCCACGCGTTACGGTCGAAAAAGGTGGAACGCAAGTAGTAAGTAAGGTGCAATAGCCAAAGGCGTATTGCACCGTCCGACAGTCGTTCGATCAAAGGCAAAGTGATTTATTCAGCGAATAAAAGAATCGTCGGAAAAAATTGTTTGCAATAATCAACTACTTTATGGCGCAATACGCCTTTGGCTATTGGCGCCCTACAAAAAAACGCCTTACTGAGTTGTCTACAAATCAGTACGTAGTGGGAGCACGGCACGATTGTGCCAACGCGTTACGGTTAAAAAAAGGTTACACATTTTAATCGCAAAAAATGTTCGTCGACACATCAAACAAGCGGCGTGGGCACAAAAAACGTACCCATTCTACGTGGCTGACTTAACGTGTTTGGCACAATTTTTCGTCTTATTTGGGTAATATTGGCCACAATGTCTTTAGCCAATCGTAGGCATAATTCCCGATTATTCCGCTACTAACTGCTTGTACAAAAAAATCATTTAGACGAGAAAAAATGGTTGGCTGTGAGGACTGGATGTCTTCAAGCAGCACTTTGGTGCGTTCACTGTTCCTTTCGGCAATTGCCTGTGAAAGTGAGCTTATGAGGTTTGTCATGTGCTCGCTAACATGTCCTTTGGTAAATTGTGCGGATAGAGCCAACAGGCCGTCCTGAAGTTTTTCTCGCGAAGTGAACTCACGATCGATAATTCTGTGTAAATTTTTAACTTCAGATTCAAGAGATTCTATACGTTTAGACGAATACTGATCTTGGAGCCTTAGCAGATCTCTGACTTGCCTTACTTCTAATTGAGCAAGCTCAAGTTTTTGTTGGAGAGCCATTGCTCGGAAGTCGTCCTTGACAAACTCATTAGGGGACATCTGTCCAGTCACAACCAAGCCGTAGTCTGTGAGAGCACGCGAGATTATGTCTTGAGTTCCATCGGGATGGGTGATAACTAGCGTAACAGAACTTTGTCTCTGTTGTATTGAGACGGTGACTGGGATATTTGGATATTTGTCGTTGAGCACAGTCGCAAAATAGTTCAGTATTGATAAACCCGCTTGCTGAAACTCAGGAGGAAACCTGATTTCTCTTATTATTTCTGAAATGCCTGCTTTTTTTGAAACGCTAATATTTTTAGCAAAGCGGATGCCGACTTCGACACAAAAAAACAGGGTTACGAATTTGGGCACATCAGATGGAAATTTTGATGGCAATCGTGATGTGTTCTTAATAGTGTTGTCATCATGTACTGATTCAAAATAGTTTTCATTTGTAAATAATGAATCGATAACTGATTGACATTTTATTCGATAAGGTTCAGCGGCCTTGGGTATGTTCATTTCCATAGTTGCTTCATGAATCAATTGAACATATGAAAGAAATGACTCCGCTAACGCGTTGGCAGCATCATTGAATTTTGCGGCGTCTTTAGTTTGCAAGAGTACCCTAAAGGAATTAAAGCGATCTTTGGCTTTGTAAACGCTGCTGTTCAACTGATTAAAGTCCGAGCTGTTTATGTTCAGAGATAACAATTCATTACGAAGTTTACCGCCACTATTAAGCATTGAAAAAGCACTAACAGTTAGATTTCTCACGACTTGAAGGTGACCTTCTAGTGGACTTATCGGGTTTTTCATTGTTTGAATTAACCTCTTTCTAATGTACTCAGTAGTGGGTAAATAATTTAACTTATTCTTCAAAATTGATTTACATCAAAATAATATCGTACTGCTCCTGATGAAATACATTCTCCACCTGCAGTGAAATCGGCTTACCAATGAAATCCCCCAGCATCGCTAGATGTTGCGATTCTTCTTCCAAAAACATATCGACCACCACTTGCGAAGCCATGATGCGGAATTCTCTTGGGTTGAATTGTTTGGCTTCGCGCAAAAGTTCGCGCAGGATTTCGTAGCAGATGGTGCGGGCGGTTTTTACTTGGCCTTTGCCGCTGCAGGCGGGGCAGGGTTCGCATAGGACGTGGGCGAGTGATTCGCGCGTGCGTTTGCGCGTGACTTCGACTAGGCCTAGCGCGGAGAAGGTGGAAACTGAGAGTTTAGTGCGGTCGCGTGCTAGGGCTTTGTTGAGTTCGGCTAGGACGGCGGCTTTGTGTTCTTCGCTTTCCATGTCGATCAAATCGAGGATGATGATGCCGCCTAAATTACGCAAACGCAGTTGGCGCGCAATCGCGAGTGCGGCTTCTAGATTGGTTTTGAAAATCGTGTCGTCAAAATTGCGACCCGCGACAAAGCTGCCGGTGTTGACGTCGATGGTGGTCATGGCTTCGGTTTGATCGATGATCAAGTAGCCACCTGATTTGAGATTGACGCGACGACCGAGCGCACGTTCGATTTCTTCTTCTACGCTGTACAGATCAAACAGCGGGCGCTCGCCGGTGTAATGCTGTAGTTTGGGTAAAACGGACGGCGTATAGGTGCGGCAAAATTCTTCTAGCATGATGAAGTTTTCGCGCGAGTCGATCTGTATGCTGGTGGTTTCTTCGTTGACGAAATCGCGTAATACGCGTTGTGCTAAATTCAAATCTTGATGCAAGAGGCTGCACGGTGGTTTGGTCTTTGCTAATTTACTGATGGTCGACCAAGTGCGGCGTAAATACTCGATGTCGGCGCGCAAATCTTCTTCGGAGGCGTCTTCCGCCATCGTCCTTACGATGAAGCCGCCTTTTTCATCTTCTAACATTAAGCCTTTGACTTTGGTGCGCAAGGCTTCGCGTTCTTCTTCGTTTTCTATACGTTGTGAGATGCCGATATGCGAGTCTTGCGGTAAAAAGACTAGCATGCGGCCGGCAATCGAGATTTGCGTGGAGAGGCGTGCGCCTTTGGTTCCTATCGGGTCTTTGACCACTTGCACGGTCACTGATTGTCCATCGTAGAGCAGCTTTTCTATCGGAGTGAGCGGCACATTATTGGGATTGCCTTCATGGTTTTGTGGACGGGCATCCCAGATATCGGCCACATGTAAAAACGCGGCGCGCTCCAATCCTATATCAATAAATGCTGACTGCATGCCCGGCAAAACGCGTACGACTTTGCCCAAATAAATATTGCCGACGAGACCGCGTGATAGGGTGCGTTCTATGTGTAACTCTTGGACGGCACCCTGAAAAATTAGGGCGACGCGGGTTTCTTGCGGGGTGACATTGATTAGGAGATTTTCACTCATGGCTAGGTTTCTATTGAATTTTAAAATTTAGATAGGTTTGAAGCGGGCTAGCAAGTCCGTGGTCTCGTACAAAGGGAGACCCATGATGCCGGAATAGCTGCCGCTGATATGGGTGATAAAACGCGCCGCCATGCCCTGTATGCCATAGCCGCCGGCCTTGTCATACGGCTCGGCGCTGTCGCAGTAGGCCGCGATTTGTGCGTCGGTTAATGCCGCAAAAGTCACCTCGGAAGTTTGCGTGCATTGTAAAAGTTGGTGTTGGTATTTGATCGCGATGCTAGTCAGCACTTGATGGGTATTGCCCGCCAGTTTGCTTAGCATAGCAACTGCTTCGTCGCGATTGGCGGGCTTGCCTAAAATTTCTTGATGGATCACCACCGTCGTATCGGCAGCCAACACAGGGTATTGATATAAATGGCGGGCGACGATTGCATCCCATCCAGTTTGCGCTTTTTCTTGGGTGACGCGGGCGACGTAGGCATCCGGTAATTCACCCGGTAGCACGATTTCTGTCACATCGGGACCGCGTGGTGGCGAATCGCGCAGGAGTAGAACTTCAAAATCAATGCCGACTTGACGCAGTAGTTCACGGCGGCGTGGGCTTTTGGAGGCGAGATAAATTTTTCGGTGGTGCGACATAGCCAAAATCCTGATGCAGAGCTTGGCTGGGCACGTTATTTATACCCAATGGTAGGGGTAGTTTTGCGTGATCGACCAAGCGATAGAGTTGTTCCGCTAATAATACACGCACCATGCCATGTGGCAAAGAAAAACGACAGATGACCGCTACCATTTCAACTGATCCACAAAACTTAACAGCTCGCTTGAAATACGTTGGCGATCTGCTGGATTTTTAAAAACGAAGAAATGTCCACCTTGTTCAAAACTGACGAGGCGATTGGGGATATCAAGTGCCGTCAATTTGGCGGCGAGACTTTGTGCATCTTGATAAGCGCACATTTCATCATCTTTGGCATGAAACAGGATTTGCGGTGGGCTGCGCCGATTCACCATGTGAAGCGGCGACAGTTGTTTGGTATCGCGCAGGGGGCCTACGACGCTGTTATACCAAGTATCTTGCGAGGGATCAAAACCACCAGACATATACGCGGCTGCGCTGACTTTAGTAGGTTTGAGAACCGCCATTTGCGATGCTAAAGCACCACCACTGGAAAAACCGCCCACCATCAGTTTCTTAGGATTGATCTGTAACTCGCTACTGTGCGCAATCGTCCAATCAATTGCGCGTTCGGCATCGGCCAGAGCGTTCAGTGGCGTGCCGTCAAATCGCTGCGAAGTGCGGTACTCGACTTGGACTACGACAAAACCGCGATTTTGCAAGACGCGGCAGACGACAGGGCAGTAACTCCAGTGCCCCGTGCTCCATGAACCTCCATGAAACCAAATGAAGACTGGTGCGTCTTTGGCGTCGCCTTTTGCGGGGAACACGTGCAGCTGCAGATCGACGCCATCAACTGTTTGGTAAGTGTGGGTGACATGGTCTTTCGGCGTTTGATTCTCTTGTTCATAGGCGGCGCGGAATTGGGCGATTTGTGCGGGGTCTACGCCGTTCTTTTCTGCATCAAGAATTGGCGGCAGTAGATTCTTGGCACCATTCTCATCGATGTGCTCCGCCAGCAGTTTCGCCATGAAATGGGCTTTTACTTTGCGGCTGCTGATGGCCGTCTCGAGCGCGCTAAAGTTGGCACGTAACCAGCGATTATCACCTTGCAGTAGTGCCGGATCTTGCTTGACCAATTGCCCCGCAGTGTCGTGCATCCAAGCTTGCATTAAGAGTTGGAAATTAATCTGCGCTAAGCTCGCTTCATCATTGAATGGGATAAGTCTTATCGCCGCGCGTTTCGGTTGCCAATTGGCAGCGACTTGCTGCCCCGTTTCTCGTTGATGAAAGTAAGGATAATTGATCAAACCCGCTGCCCATTGCCACTGAATATTTTGCATGGCGGCGCTGCGCTCACTGGCACTCAAGTTTGGAGCGAGAGCGGCTTCTTGCTGGTGACGTCGTTGATCCCATATCGCGTTGAATGGCGCGGGCTTTTCATGAATGAGCGATATCATTCCTCGCATGCTGAGATCATGCTGTTCAGCGAGGTGCGCTTCCTGTGCGTGCAGTATTGAGTTAGGAAAAAAGAGAAATGTAAGTCCACAACATGCAGATAAGACGAGAGAACGGAACAGCTGCATAGCGACACCCCGCGATCGATAATGGTCAAAATAAATCGAGCGTGGTAAGAGCCTTCTTTAGACCCGGTGATACGGATGATTTTGGGTAATTGACCAAGCGCGATAGAGTTGTTCTGCCAATAATACACGCACCATGCCATGTGGCAAAGTTAAACTGGAAATCCGGATTAAACCATCGGCTTTTGCCTTGAATTCTGCGTCTAATCCGTCCGCACCGCCGATCACAAACACCACATCACGACCTTCTTGCTGCCACTCGGTGAGTTGTTTGGCGAGACCGACCGAAGTCAAATCTTTGCCGCGTTCATCGAGCGCGATGATTTTGGCATTTTTGGGAATGACGGCTTCGATCTTTTCTTTTTCTAAGGCCATCACCGTTTCGGCGGTTTTACTGCCTGAGCGTTCTATGGGTTTGATTTCTTTGAGATGAATGCGCGCTTCGGGCGGCATACGTTTGGCGTATTCCTGGAAACCAGATTCTATCCAAGAGGGCATTTTGTGGCCGACGGCGGCGATGATGAGTTGCATGGTGGTTTAATGCTTTAATTGGTGAGTTTGGGCGTGATTATACTGCGTGAAGTAGGTGCGCAACTAAGGAGAACTCTGTACAAACTACGGCTCGACCGAACGTGGTCTACTGAGTGCTCTAGAATTCATTTAGCGCTTCAATATCGAAAGCTATTGACCTGCCGGAGGCTCCCACAATTCCACACGGTTACCTTCCGGGTCCATCACCCAGCCAAATTTTCCATATTCGGACTCGTCCATTTTGGGATCGACATCACAGCCTTCGGCGCGCAAGGCAGCGAGTAATTCAACGAGATTGGCGACGCGGTAATTGACCATGAAGGGGCTGTTGCTGGGAGCGAAGTAAGTCGATTTTTCGTCGAAGATACTCCACACCGTGGTTCCTACGCCTTCAGGGTTGTCCGGGCTGTTCCAACGAAAGGCGGTACCACCCCATTCTTCGGCTTCGATGCCTAGATGTTGGATATACCAAGTGCGTAGTGCCACTGGATCTTTTGCTTTGATAAAGATACCGCCGATGCCGAGTACACGTTTCATATTGCCTCCGTTTTTAAGTTCGCCTGTGATCAATATAGCGAGCGAATTGAGCCTACTTATTCCCCCTATTATGCACAGTTTGCCGACAATGGGAGCGTATGAATACTGCTAAAGTTAGATGAACTAAAGTAATTCGTTGTTGAAAGGATGCTCAGTATCAATGCCCATCGCGCATTTCTCTTGGGTGGGTGGCTAGCTGGTATTGAGAAAGAATTTTTGAAATCGTATGCGTATTATGCTAGCTAACATAATTTTACATTCCATCATGGGAAAACTGTGTTCTTGTGCCTATACTTTTCTAGGGACTCCGTAAGGATTTTTTGCCGTTTAACGTAATAATCGGGGGTAATATGGAATTCCTACGTCGTTTCAAAGTATCGCATCGCTTAACGGCTTTGGCTGTACTCTTTACTCTTGGATTTATTCTTTATGGTGGGTGGACTTATAGGACATTGTCCGAATTCAAGGTCAATGGGCCGGTCTTTCAAAACATCGTAAAAAATAAGGACTTAATCGCGGATATTTTGCCACCACCAGAGTATATCGTTGAATCCTATTTAGTTACCTTTCAAATTGCTGCCAGCGATAATCCTAGCGACCAGTTAAAATTGGTCGAACGCTTAAAAGTACTCAAAGGCGAATACGATGGTCGCCACGACTATTGGACGAAAGAAAGTTTGCCAGTGGCGATCGCTGATTTGATCTTAAAACAATCGTATACGCCAGCATTGGCTTTTTATGATGTCGCATTTAAAGAACTCATTCCCGCTGCCACTGCGCAAAATAAAGAGGCTGTTGTTGCCGCGATGGCTAAGTTGAAACAGCACTATGACACGCACTTAAATGCCATTAATCGTTTGGTAGAGGCAACCAATAAACACTCGGCACAAGTTGAAACAGAAGCGGCACAAGACACCAATACTTCTAGCGCCATTGCATTTGCTTTCTTGGTGCTATTTGTGCTGGTGGGAGCGGTGTTTTCGCGTTTGATTTGCACCAGTATTACTAAGCCATTACGACAAGCGATTGAAATCACCGAGAGCGTCGCTAAAGGCGACTTTACGACCCATATTCAGATCGAACACGAGGATGAGATCGCTGATTTGTTAACGGCTTTGCAAAATATGGTGACTAGCCTTTCTAGTACGCTCAGTCTGGTGCGCCAAAGTGCTGAAACCATCTCTTCTGCGTCAAAGGAAATCGAATCGGGCAATCTCGACCTATCAGCGCGTACCGAAGATCAAGCGAATGCCTTAGAAACGACCTCGTCGACTAGGGAGGAATTAACTAGTACCGTGAAGCAAAACGCCGACAACGCAGGGCAGGCTAATCCACTTGTGGTCGCCACTACTGCTGTCGCACTTAAGGGGGGGGAGGTGGTGGGCAATGTGGTGAAAACGATGGAGCTGATCACCCACAGTTCACGTAAAATTGTCGATATCATTTCGGTCATCGATGGCATCGCTTTTCAGACCAATATTCTCGCTCTCAATGCTGCAGTAGAAGCCGCGCGTGCGGGTGAACAAGGGCGCGGTTTTGCGGTCGTTGCTTCCGAGGTGCGCAGCCTAGCGCAGCGCTCTGCTAGCGCTGCTAAAGAAATTAAGGAATTAATCGCTGATTCGGTAGAGACCGTCGATACAGGCAGTAAGCTAGTCGGTGAGGCGGGTGAAAATATGCAAAAAATTGTGGCATCGATCAAGCAAGTGGCCGACCTGATGAGTGAAATCGCAGCCGCCAGCCGTGAGCAAAGCCTAGGCATAGAACAAGTCAATTTAACGATTACACAAATGGATGAAGTCACACAGCAAAACACCGCCTTGGTCGAAGAATCGGCCGCTGCCGCGACTAGCATGCAAAGAGAATCACAAAAATTGATGGGAGAAGTGATTAATTTTCGCTTCAACGACGTGAATGAGGTAAGCGGAGGGGCGGGACTGGTACGACCTGCAATCATGTCATTGACGCATTAATAGCCAATGAAGGATGTGTCGCATTTTATGGCGAAAATGAAAGATCGCGAGCACGCCTTCAACGATTATTATTCGTCATAGATAGAGACAATCAATTGCGGTGAATAGCAAAAACTACTGATCATGTCATGCTTAGTGACATGCTTAGTGTCAAGCTAAATGTCATGCATTTTGATGGCAGGATTTTGCCTCAACCAAGTCGAGATCCTTGATTGAACTTCATTTGAATTTAATTTGAGAGTGAATGTCGATTGAGTAAATGAAAATACCTGAATCTGCATGTGTCGGTCTTTCGCATTTGTGAACTTAGCTCAGCTCAGCTTAACTTCGCTAAGCGCAAGGAAGTTGCAGTACTTGATTGGCGCGGCGTATGAAGACCCAATGCCAAATCCACAGCAGGATAGCCAATAATCCCGCCCCTGCGCCGATTTCATTCGGTATTAATGATACGACTTGCGCTGCACACCAGCCCAAGCCAGAAATCATCCCGAACGATTTGAATCGCGCCAACTCCGGGCGCAGCTTCGCTTCCGCCTCTAAGGATTTTGAGACATTGAAAATGATGAAAAAATCTTCAATAAAATTATAGGGTAACAAAAACATCCACCACACACTATTCGGCGCTGCTCGTCGCGATTCGGGCGCAACTAAGCGCAGACATTTGATTAAATCGAGCGCGTAAAATAATACCAAAAGCAAGAATACAAGCGCCGCGATAATGGCACCGACAGTGCCAAACATGCGTAATTCGCCGAATAGTCCAGCGGCATTGCTATCGTACAAAAAAGGGTAAAGGAGCCCAAAACCGATGGGGATACTAGCTAAAATTTTGAGGATCGTGAGGGTAGAATTTTTCATGATCGAGTCACGGGATTGGCTTAGTTGAAATAAATAAAATTATACAATAAAAATATTTTCTTGCGCCGTGACACAATGAGTGACACAAGACGTGACTCGATCAGCCAATAAAAAAAGGGAAGTCTCAAAAGACTTCCCTTCCTTCTCAAAAACCAAAGCTTGGAGCAAATTACTCCGCTGTTTTGCGACGTGTCGTTGCTTTCTTTGCTGCGGCTTCTTTAGAAGAAGCGGTGGCTGTTTTGGTCGCGGCGACTTTAATACGGCCACCAGTCGGGATCTTGGCTGCGCGTGGTTTTTTGACTTCGGCATCACCTGTCGCAGACGCACGTGGTTTACGAGTAGGTTTTTCGCCTGCTAATTCGGCAGCCACTTTGCTGACACGTGGTTTGCGCTTTGGTTTCTCATCTTCCACAGTCGTTTGAATTGCCATCATATCTGGCGTCACTTCAACTGGTGCAGCTTTAGAGCGTGAGCGTTTTGGTTTTTCTTCATCCAGTGGGCCAGCCGTCATTTTGCTGCTAGCGCGTTTAGCCGCGCCCATTTTGACTTCCGTACCGCCCCAGAGTTCTTCTAAACGGTAGTAAGCACGAATCGCTGGTTGCATGATGTGTACCACCATATCGCCCAAATCGACCAGTACCCACTCACCCGTACCTTCACCTTCCATACCGATGATGTTGCCACCATTTTCTTTGACCTTGTCGCGTACGGAGGCGGCCAAGGCTTTGGTTTGACGGTTGGACGTACCAGAGACCACGCATACGCGGTCAAACAAGCTGGTGATGGCTTTCGTGTCGAAGATTTGTATGTCTTGACCTTTAACGTCTTCTAATGCGTCGAAGACCAATGTTTGTAGTTTTTTAATATCCATAATTGTAGATTATTAAATTGATATTTATTTCTAATTCCAAAAATATCAAAACTTGGTGTTTTATTATTTCTTTCGCTTCTCATTAAATTACTCACTGAAGCTAAAACCCTGTAACCATCTTTTGTCCAACAATAAACTGAATCGTTCATGCTGTCAGGTGTATTGTAAGATTCTAAACCAAATTTAAAAAAATAGTTTTGGTAATCCCAAAAACTGTCCCATTTATTTTTAGACCTATCTTTAGAAAGTTTACAATCTTCACAATTACATTTACTTTTATATCTTTTATAAACATTCCAATTAACAGTTCTTTTATAACCGTTTTCACACTCTATTTCTACAACTCTTATGTTATTTTGATAAGGCTCAGATATTTTAAATGAACTAATTAGTTTATCAGTTGTGAATTCAGACATTTTTTGTCTAATATTATCATTATTATCCCAATAGCCTTTTAATTTTGAATTATTATATGCCATATTTATATTTATAATCAGTAAGAAGAAAATCAAGTATATAACCATGTTTTTCAGCACATATAACTGGAACTTGAAATTTAAATTTGTAATGTAAATCTTTTAAAGTGGTGTATAATGAAGTTTCCCATTTTGTTTTGTTTTTAGATAGCTCTTTTGCTTTTTCTTTTAAAAAAGCATTTAAACCATCTAAACTTTTTTGCTTTTTAGCCATTATACTCTGGTAAGCTAAAGTCTAAATTATTAGAATTAAAATTAGTTTCTATTATATTCCAAAGATTATCATAATATTCTAATAGTTTTACAGCTTTTTCTTCCCCTTTGGTTGCATAGATAGAAATGTCAAATCTGGAATACCAATTATCTTCTAAAAGTTTATTAAATAGTTTTTCAGCTTCTTCCTCTATTTGTTTCTTTTTTAATTCATCAGGATGCGTATAAACCATATATGCATCTATAAGAGTATTGTCTTCAGAATACACTCTGCACTCCCAAGAATCTCTTCCGTCACCCTGTAATTTATGTTTGAACTCTATCATAGTCGTATAATTAAATATCCTGTTAAACGCAAAGCAGTAGGATTAGTAGCCCACGTTCCATTGACCTGTAATGTAATTAAGTCGCTTGCTGCTACGCTGATATTAAGACCTGTTATCGCTGTAACTACAGTAGTAGTAGAGGTTGCATTACTCTTAAAGTTACCCATTGCGGTAGTCGTGT
>CAYXJI010000014.1:0-23014 GCA_964465175.1 uncultured Burkholderiaceae bacterium
AGTACAACCCGTCTTCAAGACTAATTTATTTAAGCTCTTTATGCTGTAAAGAAGGATTTCACGACGATGTAAACAAAGCGCCTTTTCAAGCAATGTCTTGAAAAGGCGCTTTGTTTTACTGCCTATAAAAATAAAGAACTACAGCTACTACGGCTATCGATGGTCCTTATGCGGCCGCAGTATGATCAATTAACCGAACAACAAAAATCATTCTTCATTTTCCTCATTCCCTTCAACTCTAGCTTTGTCGAAAGCTTTACCAAAAAACAGAGCATTTTCCAGTAAGCGACGGCTGCCCAACCATCCACTCCTAAAGCCCAAAGCAGCGCTAGCCAAGATCACACTTCCGCTACCAACACGTTCGGCAGTAAAAGCGGCGGAGCCTGCGATTCGCTTGGCATTTTCAGCGGAGACATAGCCGCTAACAACAGGCGAGCTACTGTAAGCCGCCACCGTGCCGTAACGATCGCCTTCTAATTTATACACGTCAGCATGGGCGCGAAATACTGGCAATTGATCACGTGGAATACCTGCTGCCAATGGGTGACTACGATCAATATCAGTTTCAAAAATCACGCCTGCGACCAACTCTTTCGCTGCATTCGCATCTTGATCTTGATAGACGAGTCGTGTGTCTTTCGCTTTTTTGTCGCCTAGTTTTTTGTCGTCTACTTTCTTATCATCCACCTCGGTTTTTTTTGTGCTTTCATGCTTTACCAATTTAGTGTGCAAATACGATTGGCTACTAGCCCATTTTAATGCACCTTCGACGCCAATCACGACGCCACCTTGCTTAACAAAGCGTTCAATATTTTTGTTCGCTTCATCGGACAAACGATAACTGCCATTCGCCATCACAATATGTGTATAGCGTTCCAATTGCATCGTGGCGACGCGATCGAGATTCAACTGTGTTACGGGTAAATGTAAATGCGTATCTAACCAATGCCATAGCTCGCCGACCGAGGTCGAGTCCAAGCCAGCACCGGTCAACATAGCGACGCGTGGACGCTCAACAGTCTTCAAGCTCGCACTACCAAGATCCACGCCTGTCGCACCTGAGCCCGATGTCAGCGCCATCACATCGACACTATAATTTTGCGTCGCTTTACGCACGATTTCGGCTACATTTGCCGCAGGCAGACTCTGCATCGCCACGGGGATAATGATACTGCCTATGCCCAAATCTTTACTGCCCTCACTAGTCTGTATCCGCATCGGTTTGGTGATCGTTCTCAAGCGCAATCCGGTTTGACTTAGCTCAGCCAACAGCGGTGCGGCATCATCGTTCTCCCACGCAAACGCATAAGCGATATTAGACTCTGCTTTCAATATCGCTTTTGGCCATGCGGCCACCGGCTCGCCCACCACGTCACCCGCACTCTTTGCGCTCGCCAAATCATAGGCTTTCGTCACACTCCAAGCAGACACGTCATAAAACGTATTGTCTTTGAATTGCGTCCTTAGTTCAGTGATGCCCTCTAGCAAACGATTTTGACGCTGATTGAGTGGCACCGCAATCGCATTCCGTGCATCATATCGCTGTCCATTGACGCTCACACTACTCTTGACTTGATGTACGGCGATACCATGCTGCTTCAGTAAACTCGCGAAGTCACGTAGACGGGCGGGATTACCCTCCGCAGCAAATAACATGGCACGATTGGTATCGGCCAGTGCCATTTTTTTCGCTTCATCATAGAAGTTTTTTTGATGTGCAATCAATTGCTCGCGCATCGCATCCGCTGCTTGTAGCGTACTTATGGATGTCGTAATTTGATTCGCAATCGTGTGTTCAAATTTCAAAACACCATTACGCGAATCTTGAATATGTCCTCGTGAACTCGCTTGCTCGAACAAGATACCAACACTGCCTTGCACGTCGGGATAAGTCGAGCCTTTGCCATAATAAAAATCGTCAAAGCCTTCACGACTAAAATAAAACTCACCGCGCGCGTCGAATGCCTTGGCATGAAATTTGGCGATGGCCGCGGTCAAACTTTGATTATTTTGCGGCGTTAAGGGATGCGTGCGAGATTGGACGCCAGGTTGAAAAAAGTAAGTCGCATCCGTGCCCTGCTCGTGAAAATCGCCAAACACGTGTGGCCGCCAAGCTTGAAATGTAGCGACATGTGCGCGCGATTCTGGATGTTGCAGCCACAGCCAATCGCGATTCAAATCAAACCAATAATGATTACCACGCGCACTCGGCCAACTTTGATTGTGCTCCAAAGTATTTGGGTCAGACACCAAGCTTTGTCCGCGATACGCATTCACCCACGAGGCAAAGCGCGCTAATCCGTCGGGGTTGAGCATGGGATCAATAATCACCACAGTACGGTCAAGCATCTCATTAACCGACGCATCCATAGAGCTCGCTAAATGCCAAGCCACCGCCGGTGCCGCATTAGCGCCGCTAGGCTCATTACCATGCACGCTATATCCCAAGTACACGATCAGCGGCGTATCACTATCGCCGCGCCCACGCGCAGCTTCGATCTCAGCCAAGTGTGCTTGATTCTTTGGACTCGTGATGATGACGTTTAATATCGGTCGACGTTCATGCGTATAGCCAACAATTTTCACCTGCACCCGCGCCGACTGACTCGCCAACAATTGATAATAAGCGGTCAATTGTTCTGGCCGCGCATGCCATTCGCCCAACTCAAAACCCAAGCTACTCGCAGGCATGGAAATTGTATCGGCGCGTACATGAACGGGCAATACTGAACTAGGCGTCGCAGCATTAGCCTGCGCCACACCCAGTGAAATACAAAATACGAGACTCAGCGCCTGCGCGATTTTTTTGGGAGACATGAATTTATCCTTATTATTTGAGTTGGCGAGGGCTTAGGCAAGATTGTCCCAGCTAGAGCCTGCCCCCGAATGATTTAGTCGGCGACAACGACACTGAGGAGGTTTCGCATAAGTCCTACTGAATGAACTAGCTATTTTGGAGTAAGTTCTACCGTATTAGTTCAACTTACCAATATTGAAATCCATTGAGGAATTCGATTCGTAAAATGCAGACAGGAGCACAAAAGTAGTACCATAATGCTCTTCACCTTTCCAAAGTTACAGAACATGCAAGGATTATCAGAACAAGCACTAAGCCAAGTTGCCCAATATTTTTCGGCATTGGCCGAGCCTAGCCGTTTGCGCATTTTAAATTATCTACGCGAAGGCGAAAAGAATGTCGGTGAATTGGCGGAAGCCTGCGGCTGCTCACAGGCCAATGTATCGCGCCATTTATCGACTTTGGCAAAACACGGTTTAGTGGCACGAGAAGGTCGTGGAACATCGGTGTTTTACCGCATCGCCGATCCAGGGATTTATGCCTTGTGCGATCTGGTTTGCGGCAATGTCGCGAAGCAGTTAGAAAACCAAGCTGCCTTATTGCAAGTTATGAGCACACCCAAGACAAAACAAAAATAAGCTGCATCACCAAGCTTTAATAATAAAACTCACGGCGACGCATAACAGCAATCCTGCGAAAATCATTTGCACGATAGCCGGTGGTAAAAAATTGGCGAGTCTGCGTCCGAGCAGCACACCGACCACGGAAGTCAGTGCGAAGAATGTAGAGAAACCCAAAGGTAACTGCGCGCCATGTAAAATCGCCGATCCGACCGCGACCGATCCGACCAAGGCAATCACCATCAACGAAGTAGCTGTCGCACTTTGCATCGTCAAGTTAGTAAAATGCCTCAGTAGCGGCACAATAATAAATCCCCCACCAACCCCAAGTAAGCCCGTAAAAAAACCAGCGCAAGCACCAATCAAACTAATCACACTTGCGGTTTTTCCATTCCAGGTAAATTTTCCTGTTTGCCGATTTACGCAAGCGATGGCATCTTGTTTCTCTGACGCCTCTGCATTCCCCGACCATTGTGCTCGCACTTGAAACATCAAACGGGCGACCACAATCAACAAGACTGCAGAGAAAGCCAACATCAAGCCCGCTTGCGACATATGCCGCGCGACAACGATACCGAAAGTAGTAAAAGGCACGCCAGCGATTGCCATCAGTGTCGCCGCTTTATAGCGAACTTGTTGGCGCCGCAATCCGTCGATTGCGCCAATCAAAGCGCCTAAGCTGACGGCCAGCAACGCTACCGGCATTGCTTGTTGCATACTCCAAGCTTGGCTATATACCAATGCTGGCACGGCCAACATCCCGCCACCAGCGCCCGTTAAGCCCATAATGACACCAACGCCAATTCCAATACCAAGCGCTAATAGCAAGCCAATCATGCTCATAAATGTTTTTTCTAAGGGAGTGAAACCGCTGGGATGTGGGGCATTGAAATTGTCTTGCGTTCATTTTATGGTTTGATATTATGCTAGTCAATTGGTATTCCGCCTAATTGGCCTTTCATCTTTCTCTTTCATGAATCCACAAATCCTCAGCTTCTTTGACAAGACAACTTGTACCGCCACTTATTTGGTCTTTGACTGTATTGGTGGACATGCCGCCATTATCGATCCGGTTTTAGATTACGATCCCAAATCAGGCCGCACCAAAACGACTAGCGCCGATCAATTACTGCAGGCCTTGCACGACAAAGATCTCACGCTCGATTGGATCATAGAAACCCATGCGCACGCCGATCATTTGTCAGGCGCACATTATCTGCAACAACAAGTCGGTGGCAAAATTGCGATCGGTGCACATATTCATCAGGTGCAACGCGTCTTTAAAAAACTATTTCATTTGGAAGCAGAGTTTTCCGTCGATGGCTCTCAATTCAATTATTTATTTGAAGAAGATGAAGAATTTTTTATCGGCAAACTAAAAGCAAAAGCTTGGTACGTCCCCGGCCATACGCCCGCAGATATGGCTTACCAAATTGGCGATGCCTTGTTTGTCGGCGACACGATGTTTATGCCCGATGTGGGCACGGCTCGTTGTGATTTTCCGGGTGGTGATGCGCACATGTTATTTCGCTCGATACGCAAGTTATTAAGTCTGCCCGACCACACTAGAATTTTTATTTGCCATGACTATCCGCCAGAGGGACGCGCGATTCGTTTTGAAACCACCGTCGCGGAACAAAAAAGCTGCAATATTCATGTACGTGAAGGTATCAGTGAAGAATCCTTTGTGGCAATGCGCAAGGCCCGCGATGCGACGCTCGACATGCCCGTCTTGATTTTGCCCTCGGTACAGATCAATATTCGTGCGGGCATGCCGCCGCCGCCAGAATCGAATGGCGTCAGCTATTTAAAAATTCCTTTAAATGGCATTTAGCATCCCTTCTTTTTTTATCTTTTTTCAGCACTCACACGAAAATCACGCTCTATGACATCTACGCAAAATCCTATACGCCGCATCGCTATTTCTACCGGTGGCGGCGACGCGCCTGGATTAAATGCCGTGATTCGCTCTGTCGTCTTGGCGGCAACGCGTCTGGGTTGGGAGTGCTTTGGTATACGCGAGGGTTTCAATGGTATTTTGTGCCCCGATCGTTATCCAGACAATGGCGTCTTCGCTTTAAGCAAAGATCAGGTGCGTGGTATTAGTCATCTGGGTGGCACCATACTCGGGACGACCAATCACGGCAATCCCATGCGCTTTGTGATCACGGACGAACAGGGTGTAAAGAAAGAAGTCGATCGTAGTCAAGACATCATCGCTTATTTGAGAAATAAGCAAATCGATGCCTTAGTTTGCATAGGCGGCGATGGCACTTTGACGATTGCCAATGCACTACATGAGCGAGGTTTGGCGCAAGGCCTACGCGTGATCGGCGTTCCCAAAACCATAGACAACGATCTCGATAAAACCTACACCACTTTTGGCTTCGATACGGCAGTTGCCTTTGCGACTGAATGCATCGATCGTTTGCATAGTACCGCCGAAAGTCATCAGCGTATTTTGGTCGTAGAAGTCATGGGTCGCTATGCAGGCTGGATCGCGTTACATGCTGGCATGGCGAGTACGGCGCATGCGATCTTGATTCCCGAAATTCCTTATGACTTAAAAAAAATAGCCGCAAAAATCGACGCCAGATCAAAAGCGGGTCGCCACTATAGTATCGTGGTTGCTGCAGAAGGCGCACTGGCAAAAGATGGACAGGCGCTGATTGAGCAAGCGGCCGGATTAGGATCGGTAGAACGTTTAGGGGGCGTGGGTGAGCGGTTGGCACAACAACTACAAAACGAAACCGGCAAGGACGCGCGCGCCGTGGTTTTAGGACATTTATTGCGCGGTGGTAGCCCCACCGCTTTCGATCGTTTATCAGCAATGCGTTTTGGCGCTGCAGCAGTACGTGCCTTGCATCAAGGCTACTCTGGCATCATGGTGGCGCTCGATTTTCCGAATGTAAAATACGTCAATCTGGCAGAAGTCGCGGGCCGTATGAAAGCCGTGCCTTTAGATGGCGACACCCTACAAACCGCGCGCGATATTGGTATTTGCCTAGGTGATTAGAGCAAGTATTAGAGGCTGAAGATGTCGATTCAAGCTTAAATTTCTTCGAGTACTTTGGGGTGAATTCGAACCAAGATGATGCGTGGTCCATTCATTTTTTTGACGACCGCGTCGAATTGAGGGAATTCAATTTTTTGACCTTCTTCCGGCAAATCACCCAAGACATGCATAATTAATCCGCCTATCGACTCGACCTCTTCACTGTCCAAATCTATCCCTAGCGCAACCCCTAATGTAAACAAAGGCAAACTACCTTTGCCTATCAAGGTGCCGTCATCGAGTAGCGTCCAGTCATTGTCATTTTGACGGAATTCATCACGAATTTGCCCGACCAAGGCGCTCAACAAATTATCCAAAGTCAAAAAACCCACGGGCTTACTATCACGATAGCCAACCATGGCAAAATGCGGCGCGCCTTTGCGGAACCGGCGGAATAATTCCAACGCCGGCATCGTCGGCGGTACATATTCCACATGCCGTAAATGCTTACCAAGGTCTTGCAAAGACTTGCCGCTTTGTTGCGCCAAAAAGAGATCTTTGAGATGCAGCGTACCCAACACAGTTTCGCCATCACTATCCATGTAGGGATAACGACTAAAACGATTCCTTGCGGCAGTTGCCATGTTTTCTTCTAAGGAGGCATCTTTGTACATGGCGACCACTTCATTGACGGGACGCATCAAATCGGAAATTTCCAAATCACCAAAATCCAACATCTGCGCCATGATGCTCCACTCATCCGGCGTCAATTTTTTGCTGGCATGGCTGCCACGCAAAATCATTTTTAATTCTTCTGGCGAATAATGGGCGTCTTGCCCATGGCCAGCATCTAAGCCTAGCCATGACAACACGGTATTGGCACTTTTATTTAATACCCAAATGATGGGAAACATCGCCCAATAAAACAAATACAGTGCAGGCGCAGTCCACAGAGATACTCGCTCTGGCATGCGGATCGCCATCGATTTCGGCGCTAATTCGCCGATCACAATATGTAAAAATGAAATGGTGAAGAAAGCGAAGAAGAATGAAATACCATGTATTAATTTTTCCGATTCGACACCGACTTGCATGAGCAGCGGCTCAATCACGCGGGCAAATGCAGGCTCACCGATCCAGCCTAGGCCTAAAGATGCGAGCGTAATACCGAGCTGACAGGCAGAAAGATAAGAGTCTAGATGGGTATGGACAGTCGCCAGTAGGCGCCCTCTCACCCCATTGATTTTCGCCAAACTGCGCACTCGCGTCTGACGGAGTTTCACCAAACCAAATTCGGCGGCCACAAAAAAACCGTTCAGCAATACGAGAAACAAGGCTGCTACGATCAGTAGTAGATTATCCAACGACCAGCTTTCAAAAATAATGAAGCCGTCACTTTACCCTAGAATTTGGGTATCGCAGTGACAAACACACTAGAAATTCTGCCTGTAGTCGCAAAATGCATTAGTCAAGTAACTTACGCCGCCTATTATTTATGTGATGCATGACGACGATTGCATCACATCCTTAGCACTTAGCATCTGCGGCTGCAGTTCACGCCATTTTTATGGCACTTCATCAATGTTAAATTCTGTGTCATCGGATTTCCATTGACAATCGTTATTGCAAAAGTAACACTCGCTACTGTCTCACTTGTACCTCTCTTTTTCAAGGCTTAGCAATGAAATCACAAACTACCTTCACCTCCTCATGGACGTCCTCACTTGCTACTGCCGTTAGTGCATTAGCCATTGCCTTACCTATCTGCAGCACAGCCACTGCGCACGAATTCGATGCTTTAATCAAAGCAAAAAAATATGCCGAAGTAGAAAAAGCCGTTGCCGCAAAATTGGCAAGTGAAGCAAACAATCCCGATGCACTCATCGCCAAGACTGAACTTATTTTGATCGAAGGCAAAGAAAGTCGTCTAGACGAAGCCAGTAAATATGCCGAACAATGTATCAGCGCCAATCCCAAAAACTCTGAATGCTACGAATCCTTAGGCAATGTGCTAGGCACCAAGGCCCAAAGAGGCGGTGTGATGTCGGCCATGAGTTATGTAGGGAAAATTCGTGATGCATTTAAAAAAGCCATAGAATTTGATGTCAACAATTTCAGCGCCCGCTTTTCATTAATGCAATTTTATTTACAAGCACCCAGTTTTGTCGGTGGCGGTACAGGTAAAGCCAAGGACTTAGTAATAGAAACGATCAAATCGAGTCCCGCCGCAGGCGCTTTACTCCAAGCTAGCCTCGATCTACATGAAGACAATTTCGACCGTGCCACTTCAGGTGCTTTGGCGGTCAACACCAGCAGTTCTGATGCGCTGGCACGCCAACAAAGAAATCTTTTATCGAATATAGGGCATGCTCAATTCAATGAGAAAAAATTCGCCAACGCTGAGAGAATTTTCCGCGAATTGACGCAACGCTTCCCCGATGCGGTGCATGGCTATTTTGGCTTGGGCAAAACGCTGCAAGAACAAGGCAAGGCCAAAGAAGCGATTCCACATTTAGAAAAAGCATTAACGGTTGATGCCAGCGCCGGCATTCATTATCGTCTAGGGAAAGCATGGCAAATGTTGGGCGACAAAGCGAAAGCACTGTCCGCTTTCGAAAAGGCGCTCACGTTCAAACCTGAATTGTCCAAAAAAATAAGGTCTGAGGTGGAAGACATCATTAAAACCTTGAAGAGCTAAATTGATAGGCCATCCTTGATTGACATTTTTAACGCAGCACAGCCAGCCGTTATCACCCAAAGGCGCTGGCTGCGTAAAAAAGCCGAAGTAGCAAGATCAGTCAAACCAAATTTAAGGCCTGATGCGCTCTTTGACCGACATCAAGCAAAGCGCAAATAGCAGCTTTGATGCTGCTGTTAGCTAGCACAGCAAAGTTACAATGTGGTTCTTCGCGGACACGCCGCTACAGAACTATTTTTGTATGAAAACTGCAATGCCTATCCCACCTGCTACCGTGCCACACAATCTTTTCGAAGATGTGCTCGCCATTTTCACCGGCACCTTATTGGTGTCACTCGGCATTGCCTTATTTAATCAAGTTGGCTTATTCACTGGTGGCACGGCGGGTCTTGCTTTTTTAATTCATTACGCGACGGGGCTTTCTTTCGGTGCGGTCTTCTTTTTAATCAACCTACCTTTTTACTGGCTGGCATGGAAACGTATGGGTTGGCAATTCACGCTCAAAACCTTCTGCGCGGTCGCTTTGGTGTCGATCTTGTCTGGACTACACCCTAAGATGGTGCAAGTGAGCGACCTCAGTGTTTTTTATGTCGCTTTACTGGGCGGCTCTTTGATGGGTGTTGGCTTTATCGTTTTATTTCGCCATCAAGCCAGTCTTGGTGGCATCAATATACTCAGCCTTTACCTGCAAGATAAATACGGCATCCGCGCCGGTAAATTGCAAATGGGTCTAGATATTTGCATCGTGCTCACTTCCAGCCTGATCGTGCCACCCTTGGTGATGCTGGCGTCTGTCATCGGTGCCGTCGTACTGAACCTCGCCATCATGCTCAATCATAGGCCAGGCCGTTATATGGCAGTATAAGCAGCGCTGGCAGTATAAAAATAGCGCAGCAATTGTGCAGGGTTGGAATAAGCACTCTAAATTTTTTGGCTTTCAACGGCAAGCTGCGTGGATTTGTGTAAAATCAATGGGATAAGCGTCGCCCTAATCGTGCGAAATAAAAATTAGCGCTCTCCCGTCGACATCAGAATTCAAATCTAGGATTCAATATTAGAATCGGCGCGGCGCACCTCACCCCCATCCAACCGAGGAAAGCACATGCATCCAGTTGTCATCAGTGGCACAGGCCTATACACCCCCGAACTATCCATTTCAAATGATGAATTAATCGCCAGTTTTAATGCTTACGTAGAACAATTCAACACCGACAATGCCACAGAGATTACCAACGGCACGGTAGTGGCTTTAGAACCATCGAGTGTAGCCTTCGTCGAAAAAGCCTCTGGCATCAAATCGCGCTATGTGATGGACAAAGCTGGCGTACTCGACATACATCGCATGGCACCACGCATTCCCGAACGCTCTGATGATACGCCGTCTATCATGTGCGATATGGCAGTCGCTGCGGCGCGTCAAGCACTAGAGCGTGCAGGCAAAACAGCCGCTGACGTGGATGCTGTCATTTGCGCCGCAAGCAATATGCAACGTGCCTATCCAGCCATGGCGGTCGAGATTCAAAATGCACTTGGCATCGATGGATATGCTTACGACATTAACGTGGCGTGTTCTTCTGCCACATTTGGTATTCAAGCGGCGATGAGTGCAATACAAAGTGGCCAAGCGCGCGCGGTGCTAGTGGTCAATCCAGAAATCACCAGCGGTCATCTGAACTGGCGTGATCGCGATAGTCATTTCATTTTTGGCGATGCTTGCACTGCGATTTTGTTAGAGCGTATGGATCTCGCGAGTTCGAAACACCAATTCGCTATCTTAGGAATGAAACTCAAGACACAATTCTCCAATAACATTCGGAATAACTTTGGTTTCTTAAATCGTGCGGATGAATCTGGCATAGGAAAATCCGATAAATTATTTCGCCAGCAAGGTCGCAAAGTTTTTAAAGAAGTCTGCCCTATGGCAGCGGAAACGATTAGCACGACAGTAAAAAATTCAGGATTAGAAATTAATCAGATTCAACGATTCTGGTTACATCAAGCAAATCTGAATATGAACTTATTAATCGCCAGATTGATATTAGGGCGCGATGCAAGTCCAGAAGAATCGCCAACTATTTTAGATACCTATGCCAACACATCGTCAGCTGGCTCCATCATCGCTTTTCACAAACATCAAGACGATTTACCAAAGGATGCGATTGGCGTGATCTGCTCTTTCGGTGCCGGCTACTCGATAGGCTGCGTGGTAGTGAAACGTTTGTAAAATGAGCGTTCGTACAAAGCAGAAGCCGACTCTGAGAGTCAGCTTTTTTTATGATTTAATCCAAACCATCTATCTTCAGGCGTACTAACGTTATAATCCAGATTCCACATTTCTCCCATGAGCCTGCCGTGTCCGACCGATTAGCCGTATTGCCACAATATCTTTTGCCCAAATATCTATTAACCGCATTCGCCGGACTAGTTGCGAATGATCAAGGTGGCAAACGAACCACGCGTTTAATTAATTGGTTTGTAAAAAAATACCAAGTCAACATGCAGGAAGCAGCCAACTCAGATACGGCGAGTTATGCCAGCTTTAACGAATTTTTCACACGCCCTCTGCGCGCCGATGCGCGACCGATTACCGCCGAAAAATATGCTTGCCCGGTAGACGGCGCCATCAGCGAATTTGGCAGCATCCATCAAGGACAAATTTTTCAAGCAAAAGGCCATTACTTTTCTGCCACGGCTTTGGTCGGTGGTGATGCGAGTTTAGCGGCTAACTACCAGGATGGTCAGTTTGCCAATATTTATCTTAGCCCTCGCGATTACCACCGCATTCACATGCCCTGCGATGGTCGCTTGAAACGCATGATCTATGTACCAGGCGAATTGTTTTCGGTTAATCCCACCACGGCGCGTGGCGTACCGGGTTTGTTTGCACGTAATGAACGCGTGGTCTGCGTGTTCGATTCACCCTACGGCGAGTTTGTCTTAGTTTTAGTAGGCGCCACCATTGTGGGCAGCATGCAAACAGCTTGGCACGGCATCGTCAATCCACCGCGTACCAAGCAAATACGTGAATGGCTTTATACCGACCAAGACATCCACTTAAAAAAAGGCGAAGAAATGGGTCGCTTTTTATTGGGTTCCACGGTCGTCATGCTCTTTCCTAAAGAGAGTATGCATTTCAATCCAGACTGGCAACCAACTGGTTCGGTGCGCTTAGGTGAAACCATGGGCTGCTAACTAGTTGCCTGAGCGATTAACATCCCCCGTTCCTATCGAGATTTGCGCTCAACTTGCGTTAGCGCAAACTTCCCAATCCCGCAACGCACAAATTTCTTTCAGTTCGCCATAAATTGAGACATAATCTAAATACGAATTATTCTTATTTAGATTAAAGTCAATCTTTACTAAGGCAGAACCCCATGAACACGCTGCAACAAGCTCCACTTCCACGCCAATTTGCTACTGGAACTTTCATTGCGCTCGCGCATTTATTGGTCTTTGGCTTGATCATTTTGAATCCTGTCGAGCGTTTCCAACGCAAAGCAAAAGAAACCGTCATCATGATGGTGCCTAGCATGGCAGAACAAGCGCCACCGCGCCTTGCAAAAATAGAAAAAACACCACCCGTCCGAAACATCGTAACGCCCGTGATACCCCAAATCGCTATAAAAAGTGACATCGACAATGCGATTCAAGTCGCCCCTGCGGTGGCTGACATTCCAGCACCGGTGCAAGCAGCTCCAGTCGTACATGCGCCGGTCGCCGCCAAAGCCGAGCCAGCAGGCCCTAAAGTCGTGAGCGCGGTCGAATACATACAAGCGCCGCAAGCAGATTATCCCGCCATGGCACGCCGCCTCGGCGAAGAAGGTCGAGTCGTGATGCAAGTTTTGGTCAACGATAAAGGTCGCGCGGAAAAAGTAGAAATTCTCAAGTCCTCAGGCTTTGCTCGCCTCGATGAATCGGCCAAATTGGCATTGCTGCGCGCCTTGTTCAAGCCCTATGTAGAAGACGGCAAAGCGACCATGGTATTGGCCACGGCGAGCATTAACTTCTCATTGCGCGGATAAGCAATCAACACCGCTGAGTGCACCTGAAACACCAATAAAAAAAGCATGTTTTACAACATGCTTTTTTTATGCCTTAAGTTTATGTTTCTCAAGCTAGCTTTATTACGCTGGCATCGTTTCTTTAAATGAAGGGCGCTCAGACAATTTGTCAAATAGCTTCGCCAAGTTAGGATAATCGTCGTGCCAATTAATTTCAGGGAAACGGAAGCTTAACCATCCAACACAACAAGCAACACTAATATCCGCTAAAGTCAGATGATTGCCGACACAAAATCCTGACTCGCCCAAAGCTTGCGACATCGATTTCAAACCTGCATTCACCTTATCCATTTGACGATTCACCCAAGCTTCGCTTTGCTGGGCTGGTTCACGCATGGTGCGTTCAGCGCGAATAAGCACAGCAGCATCCAAAATACCATCGGCCAAGGCTTCCCAGTTTTTTACTTCAGCACGTTCACGTCCATTCGGTGGAATCAACTTACCCACGGGCGTCAACGTATCCAAATACTCGACAATCACGCGAGAGTCAAACATGGCACCGCCATCTTCCATCAGCAAGCAGGGCACCTTCGCTAAAGGATTCGATTGCTGTATCGTGGTGTCGGCAGCCCATACGTTTTCTAATAGCAAAACGTAATCAAGCTTCTTTTCCGCCATGACTACGCGAACTTTTCTCACATAAGGACTTGCAAGGGAACCAATAAGTTTCATATTACTTTCAAAGAATCAAAGATTTTTATTAGGGGAAATTATATCATCGCTGATCCAAATCAAAGTCTAAACCCTGCCACAAAGATATCACCGAGACAACAATTAAGATGAGAAATAGGCGTCGAAAAATGGTAAAATCCGAGGTTATTCAAATCTAACTGAACTAACTGAAGAAATAAGCACTGGAATTGCTCAACATATTCAATGACGATCATGCGAATGAGGATCATTACAAGCGCCATTCAAAAAATTTTATTCAGCAAGACCAGCATTCCATTTTATTTCCTCCCTCAACTTCCTCAACGACTCCTCTCCCATCATGTCTCTTTCTACTCTCTCTGCCCTTTCCCCACTGGATGGACGTTACGCGTCTAAGGTGGATGCTTTGCGCGCTACTTTATCTGAAGCGGGCTTCATGCATCATCGCGTCAAGGTTGAAATCTCCTGGCTACAAGCTTTGTCTTTGGCTGGCTTCGCAGAAATCAAACCCTTCTCCGTCGCGGCTAATGCATTGTTAGATCGTATCGCCACTGATTTCTCGGAGGACGATGCTGCCCGTATCAAGGCAATCGAAGCAGTGACCAACCATGATGTCAAAGCGGTTGAGTACTGGTTGAAAGAATCGGTCGGTCTGGCGCTCCCAGATAGCTATAGTCACCTGCCACAACGCAGCTTAAACATAGCACCGGAAATCACTGCAGAATTAAAAGCAGCTGCCGAGTTTATTCACTTTGCCTGCACCTCCGAGGACATCAACAACACCTCACACGGCATGATGCTAAAAACGGCGCGTGATGGCGTGATGCTACCAGCACTGCAAAAATTGATTGCCCGCTTAACCGACATCGCGCACGAGAATGCGGATGTTCCTATGCTGTCACGCACGCATGGTCAAACGGCTAGCCCAACGACATTGGGCAAAGAAATGGCCAACGTGGTCGCACGTCTGCAACGTGCGGCACAACGTATTGCACAAGTTGAAATCCTTGGCAAAATGAATGGCGCGGTCGGCAATTACAATGCGCATTTGTCGGCCTATCCAAATCATGATTGGGAAAGTTTTTCTAAAAACGTCATCGAGCAACGCCTGGGTTTGACGTACAACCCATACACCATTCAAATCGAACCGCACGATTACATGGCCGAAATGTTCGATGCCTTCGCGCGCGCCAATACGATCTTGCTCGATTTAAATCGCGATATCTGGGGCTATATTTCGGTTGGTTATTTCAAACAAAAAACCAAGGCAGGTGAAATTGGTTCCTCAACGATGCCACATAAAGTGAATCCGATTGACTTCGAAAACTCAGAAGGCAATTTAGGTTTGGCCAATGCGCTGCTCAAACATTTATCTGAAAAATTACCGATCTCACGCTGGCAGCGCGACCTGACAGACTCCACCGTGTTACGCAATATTGGTGTAGCGCTTGGCTATACTTTATTGGCCTATGACAGTTGTGTGCGTGGCTTGAATAAATTAGAAACCAATCAAGCTCGTCTGGCAGAAGATTTGGACAATACCTGGGAAGTTTTAGCAGAGCCAGTACAAACGGTCATGCGTCGTTACGGCGTAGAAAATCCTTACGAGCAGTTAAAAGAACTGACCCGTGGCAAAGGAATTTCTAAAGACGCTTTGCGCGAATTTATTCTCGGCTTAAGTATTCCGCAGGATGCCAAGGACTTGCTATTGGCGATGACACCAGGTAGTTACACAGGTATCGCGGCGAAGTTGGCGAAAGCGATTTAATGCCATAAAATTGGCTTAACTAACCAATAAAATGTCGCATGATAAAAAAGTCTCCAGAAGTAATTTTGGAGACTTTTTCATTTTTGGCATCGCGCATGAATGCTTTTTGAAGCATTCATGCAGACTTCGCTTTTTTTTGCTATATTAGTTCTACTTCGAACTAATTTCCTTTTTTAGGATAATTTATGCCACAAGAATCTATACCACGCTACCCCGAAAAAAGTATCCTCCTGCATTGGTTGGTCGCGATCCTGATCATTGCCGCATTCGCACTCGGCACTTACATGACGGATTTAAAGTTCAGTCCAACGAAGTTAAAACTATATTCCTGGCACAAGTGGATAGGTGTCACGTTATTGGCCTTGGTCGCGCTACGTCTCTTGGTGCGCCTATTTAGCTCAGCGCCGCCGTATCCCGATAGCATGAAACCATGGGAAAAACAGCTAGCCAATCTGACTCACATTGCCTTGTATGGTTTGATGTTTGCGGTGCCACTCTCCGGCTATCTTTACACTTATGCGGCGGGCTTCCCAGTCGTATATCTTGGCCTAATTGAACTCCCCGCATTGGTCACGCCGAATCCCGACATGAAAGACAATTTCAAAGAATTACATGAAGCACTAACAAATGGAATGTTGCTACTGGTTTTACTACATGTCGCGGCGGCACTCAAGCATCACTTTATCGACAAGGACAACATTTTAAAAAGAATGTTACCTCGCTTTTCTAACAAGGAATAACATGAAAAATCAGGTTCAAGCTATTCAGCAACCAAACTCAAAAGCACGGTTTCTCAATCTAGCCACGAGCGGTATCCTAATAGCCGGTGCGGCTTTCGTGACGACAAACAGCCGAGCTGTCAATGTACAAGTCGACCCAGCAAAAAGTACAGTACACGTGGTCTTCAAACAAATGAATGTGCCAGTCCAAGCGCAGTTTAAAAAATTCTCTGCGAGCATAGACTACAACAGTGCCAAGCCAGAAAACTCTAAAGCGCAAGTCGATATCGATGCGGGCAGCTTGAATTTGCCTGCACCGGAATACAACGCCGAAGTGTTGAAGAAAGAGTGGTTTAACGCGGCGCAATTTCCGAAAGCTAGCTTCACATCAACCACGATGAAATCCTCGGGCGCGGGAAAATTAGAAGTCACTGGCAATCTGACCATCAAAGGCAAAACAGTCGTGGTCAGCTTCCCCTTAAATATCAAGACCGAAGGCAAATCCACCAGCTTTGAAGGAAGCTTACCCATCAAGCGCTTGACGTTCAATATCGGCGAAGGTGACTGGAAAGACACCGATATGATCGCCGATGAAGTTGTCATCAAATTTAAAGTCGTCACCAACCCGTAATTTTTATCATCGTTTATTTACACTGCTTTACCCCATTAGTAGCCAGTTCATTTTGTTCATTTAGTTCACTGATTTTTTACAGGAGTATCACTATGAAATTATCCAACATCGTCGCTATCGCATTATTCGCAGTTGCTGCACCAAGTTTCGCTCAAACTTACAAAGTCGATCCCAGCCACACTTATCCAAGTTTTGAAGCGGACCACAAAGGTATTTCTTTCTGGCGCGGCAAATTCACTAAAACAGAAGGCACCATTACTTTGGATCGCGCTGCAAAAACGGGCACGATGCAGATCACGATTGATGCCAGCTCTATCGATTTTGGTCACGCAAAAATGAACGACCATGCAAAAAATAAAGATATGTTCAATGTGCCACAGTTCCCGACCATTACTTACGTCGGTAAATCAATGAAGTTTGATGGTGACAAGCTAGTTTCCGTCGAAGGCGAATTAACTTTGCTAGGCGTCACCAAACCCGTACATTTGACGATCAATAAATTCAAGTGCATACAAGATGGCATGACGAAGCAAGAGATTTGCGGCGCGGACGCGAGCGCTGAATTCAAACGCTCAGATTTTGGCATGAACTTTGCGCTGAACTGGGGCTTTTCACCTGACGTCAAATTGTCAATCCAAGTAGAAGCTGGCAAAGTCAACTAATGCGCGCCTAGGCGAAGCCTGGCTTTAGGATCGGTGACAGGTATTCCTTAGTCACCGATCTCACTTAATTTCCTTCAAAAATCACTTCGGCGTCAAGCCATTCCTCATGCTAGAAAAGCGCTATTTACGCAGCATTCGCTTACTCTCAGAATGCATGCAATCCTTCGAAAAAAGCTCCTCTAAGCGAGTGCGTGCTTTAGGCTTTACCGACTCACAATTCGATATCATCGCCACCTTGGGTAATACAGCCGGCATGACCTGCAAAGAGCTAGGTGAAAAAACTTTGATTACAAAAGGTACCTTAACCGGTGTGCTAGATAGATTAGAACAAAAAGGCTTGATTCAGCGCGAACGCGGTGAAGATAGGCGTCAATTATTTATCAAACTCACGCCCGAAGGCGAGCAACAGTTTGCCACTACTTTCCCCGAAGTCGTCAAACAAGGGCGCGCCATTTTCAGCGACTATCAAGCCGAGGATTACGAGGCGCTTGAGGCACAACTACTCAAATTAAAATTGACACTGACGCGCGGCTAAAGCGCGAATTTCACTTAACGATAAGCATAAAAAAAGACGGGAAAACCCGTCTTTTTTTATGCTTGCGATTCAAATTGACTTAAGCCAATTTGCCATGACATTGCTTGTACTTTTTACCGCTACCACAGGGGCAAGCGTCATTACGACCGATCTTCCAACCCTGATCGACAAACGGCTCCTGCGCATCACTTCCGGCGATGGGCGACGGTGCCAATATCTCTTCAGGTGAAGCATTTGCATCAAATTCCGCGTGTTGATAGTGCACGTTCTCCACTTGAGATTGTGCCATTTGCTGCTCAGCTGCTTCTATCTCTTCACGCGATTGTATGCGTACCGTCACCACGATACGTACCACTTCGTTTTTGATCATATCGAGCATCTGACCAAACAGCTCAAACGCTTCGCGTTTATATTCTTGCTTAGGATTTTTCTGCGCATAACCACGCAGATGAATACCTTGGCGCAAATGATCTAAAGCTGCCAAGTGTTCACGCCAATGACTATCAATACTTTGCAACATGACGCTACGTTCGAATCCGGCAAAACTGTCCTTGCCGACCAAGTCAAGCTTGGCATCGTAGACCGATTTTGCTGCCGCGACGACGCGTTCTACAATGTCTTCATCTGTCAGATTTTTCTCAGTTTCTAACAAGCTTACCAATGATACATCCAAAGCCCATTCGCTTGCCAAAACCGCCTCGAGACCAGCCAAGTCCCATTGCTCTTCAACGGTTTCGTGCGGCACGTATTGACGCACTAAATCATGGAACATGCCATCACGCAATGAGCCTATCATTTCTGACATATCATGCGCTTCGAGCAATTCATTACGCTGCTGGTAAATCACTTTACGTTGGTCGTTAGCGACGTCATCGTATTCCAATAACTGCTTACGAATATCAAAGTTACGTGCTTCCACTTTGCGTTGCGCCGATTCGATAGAGCGACTAACGATGCCCGCCTCAATTGGCTCACCTTCTGGCATTTTCAATCTGTCCATAATCGCGCGTACACGATCGCCGGCAAAAATGCGCAACAAGGCATCATCTAAGGACAAATAGAAACGCGATGAGCCTGGATCACCTTGACGCCCAGAACGACCACGCAATTGATTATCGACACGACGCGATTCGTGACGCTCAGTACCAACGATATGTAAGCCACCTGCGGCGACCACTTGATCGTGCAAGGACTGCCATTCATCGCGCAATTTTTGTGACTGCTTTTGCTTTTCAGCATCGGACAAAGTCACTGATGCTTCTATCATTTGCACTTGCTTAGCTACGTTACCGCCCAATACGATATCGGTACCACGACCCGCCATATTAGTCGCAATGGTAATTGCTTTCGGACTACCCGCTTGCGCGATGATTTCAGCTTCACGAGCATGCTGTTTTGCATTCAAAACGTTATGCGGCAGTTTGGCTTTTTCTAAAATACCGGACAACAATTCGGAATTTTCAATTGATGTGGTACCGACCAACACCGGTTGACCACGCTCGTAGCAATCCTGAATATCTTTCAGCATCGCACCGTATTTTTCTTCGGCGGATTTATACACCTGATCTTGTCTATCTTTACGCGCGGATGGACGATTTGGTGGAATTACGACGGTTTCCAGATTGTAGATTTCTTGAAATTCGTAAGCTTCGGTATCCGCTGTACCCGTCATACCAGACAAGCGCGTGTACATACGGAAGTAATTTTGGAAAGTGATCGAGGCCAAAGTTTGGTTTTCGTTTTGAATACGAACACCTTCTTTTGCTTCTACTGCTTGATGCAAACCATCCGACCAACGACGACCCGTCATCATACGGCCAGTGAACTCATCGACGATCACGATTTCATCATCTAGCACCACGTAGTGCTGATCTTTAAAATACAAAGCATGCGCCCGCAGTGCCGCATACAGGTGATGCACTAATGAGATGTTGGCGGCGTCATACAAAGATGCACCTTCTGGTAACAAACCCATTTGCGTCAAGATACGCTCGGCCTTGTCGTGACCCGCTTCGGTCAACAACACTTGGTGCGACTTTTCATCTTTAGTGTAATCGCCCGGCACTTCAACTACGCCTTTGCCGTCCGGTGTTTCTTCACCGATTTGCAAAGTCAAGAGCTTTGGTACTTCATTGATTTTGTAGTACAGCTCAGTATGATTTTCAGCTTGACCAGAAATGATCAGAGGGGTGCGCGCCTCATCGATCAAAATCGAATCGACTTCATCGACCACAGCAAAATTCAAAGAGCGCTGTACGCGATCTTTGGATTCATACACCATATTGTCGCGCAGGTAGTCAAAACCAAATTCATTGTTCGTGCCATAAGTGACATCAGAACCATACGCAACTTGCTTAGCATCGTGCTCTAACTGAGACAAGTTAACACCCGTAGTTAAACCCAGCCAAGCATACAACTCGCCCATCTGATCGGCATCACGCTGTGCCAAATAGTCATTCACCGTTACCACATGCACGCCTTTACCCGACAAGGCATTAAGGTAAATCGGCAAAGTTGCCATCAAAGTTTTACCCTCGCCGGTACCCATTTCGGCAATCTTGCCAAAATGCAGTGCCATACCGCCCATCATTTGCACATCGAAGTGGCGCATTTTCAAAACACGCTTACTCGCTTCACGGCAAACCGCGAAAGCTTCGGGCAACAGGGCATCTAAAGTTTCACCTTTGGCTAGACGCTCTTTAAATTCCGGCGTTTTTGCTTTGAGTTGCTCGTCCGTCAAAGCTTCCAACTTTGGCTCTAAGGCGTTGATTTCACGCACAATTTTTTGATATTGTTTCAAGAGCCGTTGGTTACGGCTGCCGAATATTTTGGTCAGGAATGACATGCTTTGATTGAGTTTTGGGTTCTTAAACACTGCGAAAACCTCATCTAAAGTATTCAGACGAAATTCAAAACGCAGCAAATGTGATTAACTTTTTATTTTAACATGCCTGACGTAGCTTTCTGAACTATCCAGAGCGGCCGGCAGGAAGATTAGGTAGGAGTTGGTGTTAAATCAGACAAAATCAAGGTCTGAATTAAAAATTCCTATCGAGATAGCTTGGGCATGAAGCCATCTTCGACGGATTAACGAGCAAGTGCAGCAATCTTAGCAATATCGCCGCCATCATTACCCGCATTCAGAAACTTATGTGGATTCTGAGGGATACCCTTGATCCTAACCTCAAAATGCAAATGGGCGCCAGTAGAGCGTCCTGTAGAGCCAATATTTGCAACATGTTGTCCGCGCTTCACAATATCGCCGACTTTTGCCAATAGTTTAGAGGCATGCGCATAACGCGTCATCATGTCGCCACCATGATCGATTTCCAGCATATTGCCAAATTCAGGATGATATTCGGCCGCTATCACGACGCCACCTGCGGCAGCGACGATAGGCGTACCTGACGGCGCAGAAAAATCCAAACCTTCGTGAAAGGCAGTTCGACCTGAGAATGGATCGGAACGACGACCAAAGGTCGATGCGTTATAACCCACATTGACCGGCACTATCGTCGGCAAAAGTTTGGCCTGCAATTTAAAACTCATGAGTTTCGATTCGACGACGTTGAAGTAATCTGAACGATAGTTGACGTCTTTTGCCAGCATATCTAAGCCAGCCTGAAAATCAAGAAGATTGGATTCTGTTTTGACCGGCACGACACTCACTTCCGGCCCGCCACGCCCGGGCGATTCTTTAAAGTTAAACTCTTCCGGTTTCACCCCCGCCAAGCCCTGTACGCGCTCGCCTAAGGCGTCCAAACGTATCAATTGCGCCTGCATCTCGCCGACTTTCACGGCCATCGCTGCGAGGTTCTCTTTGAGATATTTATCATTGGTGCTGATGCCAAGGCCGCCCCCGTTTTGCAAGGCCGCCGGCAAGATGGCTTTGACGAGTAGAGAGTCACTCGTGCTGTAACGAGCCGTTAAGTTAATAACGGAAACAGAAATAATAAAAGCGAATAAAACAAATAAGGAAACAAAAATCGCCAGATGTTTTGACGTCAGCGTCAGCGACTTGGCTTGCGTTAAACGCGAATGCATAATAATCACTTGCATTAACTGATACCCCCGTGATCAACAAGAATGAATTGTGGTAATGTGCCGCCTATGCAAGCACCTCAACAACCTTATCGATTAAATATCAAGCGCGGCAAAAAGCTCGCCGATGCTAGTGGCGTCGCTTCATTTTTGCAACAAAGCGACAAATTATCACCACTGCTACCTACTATTAAGCGAAATCTTTCGCTACAAAAAGAATGTGGGAACGTACTTCCACCGATCTTTGATGGCTGTGAAGTGCTGAACCTAGCCGATGAGCAGCTAGTTATCTCCACACCAAATGCCTCAATTGCCAGTAAACTCAAGCAGCAATTACCGAAACTGCAAGCCCATTTACAGCAGCGAGGTTGGCAGATTAACGCAATCAAGATTAAAGTACAAGTCAAACGAACAGTAGAGAAACCACCCGCTATTAAACAGGCAATATTAAGTAGCAAGGCGATTTCAGCTTTTGCCAATTTAGAAAGCAGCCTAGCGACTACGCCACAGAATGCGGAATTAAAAGCCGCTTTGGAACGGCTTTTACGCAGAAACACTTAGAAATAATACCTAGAAACTACTAGCCTTAATTAAGCGCCCACTCGCGCTGCTCTTGCTCGAAATAGGAAATAGGCGCCTGCTTGGCTTCGTCAAAAGTAACGATTTCATAGGCATCTGGCTGCGTCAACAAAACACGCAGCAGTTGATTATTCAGACCATGGCCGGATTTGTGCGCCGTATAGCTGGCTAAAAATGGATGTCCGATCAAATACAAATCGCCGATCGCGTCCAAAATTTTGTGCCGCACAAACTCGTCATCGAAACGCAAACCATCG
>CAYXJI010000015.1:0-11722 GCA_964465175.1 uncultured Burkholderiaceae bacterium
CCGACTTATAAGTAATCCCTAGTCGCCAAGACCAAGGTTGTTGTCCTTGAATTCGGTTGTCGGGACCCGGCACGGTACTAATAGAGGAATGATTCCACTGCAGACTTGTGTTGACTGCGAGATTAGGGGCTTGTTCCATCCAGTCATTCAAGTGGGTATCCAGCGCCAAAGTGATGCCTTGTGCGGTAGCTTTGCCGACATTGCGTGGTCGTGTCACCCAACGTGGTGCGTTCGCCCATGGGACAGTCTCCAGCTGGGTAATCCAAGCAAAAGCGTCAGTAATCCAACGATGGTAGACGCGTATGCTCCATTGGCTTTCATCTAGAAATTGATTCTCCAGTGCGGCATCAAATCCTAGGCTTTTTTCGTATTTCAATGATGGATTACCTGCTCTATCCGCAATTCGAGGATCGTTCGTACCACATCTTCTATTAGCGTCGCATGAACCGCCATCTCGAATATCTGGACGCGGGTTGAGCATCATAGGGCCAATTGTTGAAAAAGTTCGTGCCAATCCGAGAGTGAAGTTACGCTCTTCTTCAGGACCTAGCTTCCACGCTAGGTTGAGAGACGGGGCTGAAAGATTTTTTGTGGTATCAGCATGAAATGGAATAGATGAAAGCCAGTTAAAATGACGCTCCTGTCGCCAGCCAAATTTTATGTCTAGCGTTTCCGATACATTCCAATCATCTTGCACCCAAACAGCAAGATCAGTAGAGCGGTAGTTTGCATGATGCCTACCCAACCAATCGCCATCTGTAATAACATCATTGATACTTGTAAATTGATCCTCTAAACGCATATAACTCTTTGCAGATGCTGCATATTGCAATTTGTGTCCAGCACGATTGGGTAGCGTGACTTGCCACTGCCCATGCAAATGATAAATATTCAAATTTTGGCGACCCGCTAAAGTGCTCGCCCACGAAGATGTCCACAAATTACTCGCCGCTTGATTTTGATCAATTCGCTCATTGGTGAGGTCGACGAATCCGTTTGAGTAGCCACCTTGTTCAAAGTTATGCCGCCATTGTCCACGAATTGAAATATTGTTGCCCCTAGATTGGTCAAATGAGCCAGAAGCGGATGGGCGAATACCGATTTGATCGTCGCCCCACAATAAATGAGTCTCATTGCCTAAGTTTGTCTTAAACAGATACAGCGAGCTTGTAAGCTGTATTTCATCGGTGGTTGAGGGCTTAAAAGTAAGAGAAGGAGTCACAGAAAAATTTTGATCCCAATTACTCTGCATGGTAGATTCTTTACTTTCACCATACGATCCATTTATATATCTCCAATTCCAAAGCGCTTCTCCAGAATTGGCGGAACGGCGTTTAGAAGCTTCGGTGGTGATGTTGAACGTTGTGCCGGAGGTTTCTCGCCAACCGCCTTCCACGCTTATGTTTTCGCTATCATTGCGCCCATCCCCCGTCACACCTATCGCCACGATTTTTGGCAAAACCTTGCGTCGATTACGAGTGACGACGTTAATCGTACCAGCAATAGCAAAAGCCCCAGTATCAGCAGTTGCACTATGAATAATTTCGACCCGTTCGATGAGCTCGGGATCCATATCCAATGGTGAGCGACCACCGTTTTCAGGTTGCCCGTCCAATAAAATTTGAGTATATCCAGATAAGCCTTTGAGACTAATTTTCCCACCTGTACTGACACTTACTGAGGATTCTCGTCTCAAGGCTTCTGCCAAGGAATTAGCGCCACTGCTACCTAACCATGTCCTACCCAAAACAATTTTTCCGGCTAATACCTCGCGATTACCCGAGTATTCGTTACGATCTCCCTGGATCACCACTTTTTCCACGGCTTTTTGACTTTCTTGCGCATAGATACTTGTTGTAAACACTACCCCACTGATGAAACTAGCGAAAAAATGTTCCCTCTTAACACCACTAAATCCACTCATTAGCACACCTTGTTTCTTGTTGATAACATAATTCGTGATGATTGTGGGACTTACGGAAAACCGTCCCAGCTAGGCGTCGCCGACGACGGTGCTGTAGCATGGCTAGGAGGGGCAACAACGCTGGGGTGATTTGTGTAAGTCCTAGGAAATAAAAATAGCGCGATGACGAGAACACTATAAAAGTCACTTTTATTTATCTTTTTTGACCGGCGTAGCCAATGTTGTCGCTGATGCCGTCGCTGATGCTGTTGATGCAGCGGTTACAGAAGTTGACGCGTCTTCTCTCTTTGCTGATTGCGCCCTTTGTGATGCGGAAATTTCGGCAACAGAGGCTGGAACAGACTCAGCACTGGTTGTCAAAGCTGGCGCTTTTCGAGAGCGCTTACTTGAGTTTTCTCGAAAATTTTTGCAAATTCTCTCGCATTTATCGCTACTAAATCCCTCTCCTTCACACCGTGATCTACAGGTTGACTCTTGTGCCGCAATAGCATAACTAACAAGAACTAAGCATAAAGTCACAAAAAATGTTTTCATATTATTCCAAAAATTTAAATTAATGTATGGTGAGATAATTTAGTTGCAACTATGACCAGCGCTGGCCATTGTTGCAACACCTACAACTATGGATTAAGCTTTACATATTTTATCACATGTTTTTTTTGCAATTTTCTCAACTCCGCAGTTATACATACAATCTCCTTCAGAGATTGCTACTGCGAAAGCTGTAGTTGAAAATAAGGCAATAATAAAACTAGCTGCAAATTTCTTCATAATACATTCCTTTAATTAAAATACATTTCTTAATAATTCACAAAAATATGAATCGCAATGGGTTCTGATTTAATCGAATGGGCTTACCGTGTCACGCAAATTTTGTCGCAGGCTTTCTTGGTGCCACCAGCGTATCCACACTCCCACATGCAATTAGTGTCTACCGCTGCCATAGCAAAAGCGGTAGCAGAAAAAAATACGGAAATAAATAAAACAAAAATCTTTTTCATATTGCAGTTCCTTTGATAAAAATATAAAAATAAAACCACGTACCCGATACAAGTGCGCGGAGACAACATCACGTGAAGAATCTCAAATGATGAAGATGAGCGAGCTACACTGACGGCATATTTAACCGCTGTGTGTCTCTAATTATTAAAACAAGACAAGGAGAAAATGGAGTCAGCAATTTCTCAAACCGCCAATTACAATCGTTTATCGCGTAAATTTAGTGCAATGACTGCGGTGCAGACATCATTGCCTCTTCTGCATCATGTAAAAATAAATCATAACATAAAACATATACTGTAGCGCACCTCATATTAGATAGTGTATGAGGAAAGTAAAAAATGCACGTAATTTTATGATCGATAGAGTTAGCTCAACGGATCAATCGGGGGCAGACGTTTGCAGTAACAGCAATTTAGCTAGAGGGTTAAAATCCCGGTCGGACGGGATACCGTTTTTGTGCAGCTAGATAGACTTGAACTTAGCCATCAAAGTCGAACGCGTCTAACCGCAAGTAATTTTACGAACACATCGTTACGGTTATGTTCGTCTGCGCGAAAGAAAGCAAACAGAGGTTCTGGGGTCGCGTCTTGTAATAACGTAAGTTCTGGGGTCGTGTCTTGTAATAACGCATTTTGCTCTATAATGCGATCATGTCCAGACCTCTACGCTTAGCCTTTCCCGGGGCAATCTATCATGTCACTTCGCGCGGTAATGCGCGTGCGGATGTTTTTTTAGACGATGACGATCGGGAACAATTCCTCCATTTGCTATCGAGTTGTATCGAACGTTACGACTGGATTTGTCATGCTTACTGCTTGATGGATAATCATTACCACTTGCTGATCGAGACGCCAGAGGCCAATTTGCAGACGGGAATGCGCCAATTGAATGGTGTCTACACACAGAGATTTAATCGCACACATGGTCGCGTCGGCCATGTTTTTCAGGGGCGCTATAAAGCTATTTTGGTGGATCGAGATAATTATCTATTAGAGCTATGCCGCTATGTTGTGTTAAATCCCGTTCGTGCGCGTATGATTGCGCTCGCTAATATCGGCGAGTATGCCTGGTCAAGTTATGCTGCAACCATGGGATTAGCCGCTTGTCCTGCTTGGTTACACACCGATTGGTTGCTCGGTCATTTTGCCAAACGCAAATCGACCGCACGTCAAAAATATGCGATGTTTGTCGCCGCTGGTGCGGGAGGAGAATCGCCCTGGAAGCAATTGAAAGGGCAGGTCTTGCTCGGTGATGAAACCTTCGTTGAATTCTTGCGCCCGTATTTGGGCGATGTCGATAAATTGACCGAAGTGCCAAAAGCGCAGAGATTTTTAACGCGTCCGAGCTTGGTGGATATTCTGACGCCGAAGCTAATAAGTGCAAAAAAACCGAGGGATGAAGCAATCTACAATGCGCATCAACAATATGGCTATAGTCAGGCGGAAATAGCGCGATTTTCTGGCTTGCATTATTCGACGGTGAGTCGGCTTGTGAGTGGATTCAAGACTTGACACCAATATGTTCCATCATCGACAAATTGCGGGCGAATTGGTCTGGTTGCGATGCGTTCTTGAGTAAGCCAGTCGGCGAGGATGACCTGCTTGCTACGATCGCTAAATACTTACCAAGTGCCCGTGAAAGTCGCAAGGATTGATGTTTTCCTTTCTAATGTAGACAGCGAGTTCATGGCATAGACTGAACTCGCTGCTTTGTACCTTCCTTTTTACTAAATTTTAACTTCGTCCAATCTTGGGACGACATGCTTTCTGCCAGTTGTTTACCAAACCAGATAAACAAGCCTGACATTAGCTACTTCAATTGACCTCAATTTTAATCTCAGTTTAAGATCATTCAGAATTTTCCTTAGCTTATTTAATTTGAGTCAGGCTGAATAGAACTGGAGCACCTTCTTTCCATTCCTGTTTATTAAACTTTCCAAAAATTTCCTGATTTCCGTATTTTTGTTTTTTAGAATGCACCTATGAGTGTCACTATCCGCGATCTGGCAAAGGCGACGGGCCTGTCCTTGGGCTCGATTTCACGTGTCTTAAAAAATCAAGGCGGCTTAACCGCGGCGACTCGTACTCGTGTGTTTGATACTGCAAGAGCAATGGGTTATGACTTATCCAAGTTAAAGCTGGGACGCATACGACGTATCGCTTTCTTGTTGCACAGACAGCACAATACTTTATCGAGCAGCCCTTTCTTTTCACCCGTATTACATGGTGCTGAGGCCGCTTGCCGCGCGGAAGGGATTGCCTTATCGTTTGTCGCAGTGCGTCCAGCGGAACCGGTCATGGAGCAAATTCGCGTACATCAACCTGACGCGATTTTGTGCGCAGGTTTTTTTGAGCCTGAACTGCTGCATGCAATACGCGCTTCAGGCAAGCCGATGGTACTGATTGACATGCAATTGTCTGGCTACACTTCCGTTAATCCGGATAATCGACTAGGTGGTTATCTGGCGACTCGTCATCTGATCAAGGCGGGTCGCAAGCGTATCTCGATGTTGAGCGGCCTTGCTGCGCATTACAGCAACCAAGAGCGCGTACATGGCTTTCGGAAGGCTTTGTTTGACGCCAAAATACTCGCCAATCCTGCCCTAGAAATCGCGATCCCGCATCATGCAAACGAAGAGGCTAGTGTCAAGCGAGCGATGCTAAGCTTACTAGCTATGTCTCAGCCACCCGATGCGGTATTTTGTTACAACGATAGCACCGCATTGACCGCGATGCAGACTTGTTTAGAGGCAGGTTTGAAAGTGCCACATGATATTGCCCTGATCGGCTTTGATGATATCAGCGCGGCACTGCGTGCTAATCCTCCTTTGAGCAGCATACACGTCGATAAAGAAGCCTTGGGGGGCGGAAGGTGTGGAATTGCTATTGCGAAAAACACAGGATGAAGTGATCGAGAAGATACTTACTGTGTAATTTAGGACTTACGCAAAATTGTCCCAGCTAGGCGTGCCGACGAAGACAGTGCTTGAGCACGGCGAGGCGGCAACAACGACGCTGGGGCGGTTTTGCGTAAGTCCTATAATTAATGGTGCGAGAGAGCAGTACTGATGAGTTGTAATCCTGATTCACAAAAAAAGAGAAAGAAAACTATGGCTACTTTATTGTCACGTCTGAACATGAAACATGCATTTTTACGAAATTCTATGTCGACAAGCGCAGTGAAAAAAATGACGCTCGCGTCTAGTGTTTTCTTGGGTTTAAGCTTAAGCCTAAGTCTAGGTATTTCGTATGCAAACGCGGCCGACAAGAATAGCCCCGCTGCAGCAGTGAATGTTTTCATTGGCACAGGCGGTGATGGGCATACTTTTCCTGGCGCGACGCGACCATTTGGTATGGTGCAATTAAGCCCGGATACGCAAGTGCGCCACTTCAAACAAAGCTACCCTTGGGCAGCGGGCTATCGTTATGAAGATGACTCCATACTCGGTTTCTCACACACCCATTTTTCGGGTACTGGTCACTCGGATTTAGGCGATGTCTTATTGATGCCTTATAGCGGTGAAACCAAACTAGAGCCAGGCTATCCTGAGCGCGCCTTCAGTGGATATCGTTCTCGTTTCAGTCACCAGCAAGAACAGGCTGAACCAGGTTATTACGCGGTGAAATTATTAGATCACGAGATTGATGTGGAACTAACTGCCAGCGAACGCGTAGGTTTGCATCGCTATCGTTTTGCAAAAAACTCAGAAGCAAAATTAATCGTCGACTTGCGTAGCAGCATTTACGACTACAAAACTAAGAATTTGTGGTCGAGCATGCGAGTACGTGGCAATACCTTAGTCACTGGGATGCGCGAAACACGTGGCTGGGCGGCGGGGCGTCAAGTGTATTTTGCGATGCAGTTTTCACGACCATTCGTTGGTAGAGAAATTCATAACCGCGAAGACGCGGTCGAATATCGCGGTTTTGCCGGCCCTGGCGCAGGTGCCAAAGATAAAGTGAAAATCGAAGGCAAAGCGCTAGTCGCTGCCTTTGATTTTGGTACGCCGGATGATCAAATATTAATGGTGAAAGTGGCGATTTCTGCCGTTAGCGAAGAGGGCGCGATTGCGAATTTGCGCGAGATGAAAGAGTGGGATTTCGCAGCGGAACGCAACAAGGCGAGTCAGGCATGGAATGAAGCTTTGTCGGCTGTGAGCATAGAAGCGAAACCCGAAATGCGCACCATGGCTTACACCGCGCTTTACCACAGCATGATGGGACCTAGCTTATTTATGGATATCGATGGACGCTATCGCGGTCCTGATAATCAGGTGCATCAAGCCGATGGTTTCCGCTTTCATTCTACTTTTTCCTTGTGGGATACCTATCGCGCTTTGCATCCTTTGCTAACACTAATTCAACCTGAGGCACGCAATGCGGATTTTGTAAAATCGCTGGTCGCTTCCCAGCAATTTAGTCCTGATGGCATTTTGCCCGTGTGGCAATTTCATGGTTTAGAAACCTGGTGCATGATTGGTTATCACGCGGTACCAGTGATCGCAGACGCTTATATGAAAGGGATCAAAGGCTTTGATGCTGAAGCCGCTCTGACTGCTATGGTCAAAAGCGCAGAGTATGGTACTTATGGCGGCTTGCAGCACTACATGAAATTCGGCTATGTGCCGACTGACCTAGAACCGGAAGCTGCTTCCAAAACGGTAGAGTATGCTTTCGATGATTGGACGATCGCACGTATGGCTGAGAAGATGGGTAAGACTGATATCGCGAAAAAATTCTATGCTCGCGCTCAGTACTATCGCAACGTGTTTGACACCAAAACAGGCTTCATCCGCGCCCGCAAATCGAATGGCGAATTCCGAATTCCTTTCGATCCTACCGTATCGAATTTTGGCAGCGATTACACCGAAGGCAGCGCCTGGCAATATTCCTGGTACATGCCACACGATAACGCCGGTTTGATCGCTATGTTAGGTGGCGATGTGGCGGCAACTTCTAAGATTGATCAGGTCTTCGATACCAAAGTGGATGAAAAAGTGTATGCGCATATGGAAGACATTTCCGGATTGATCGGACACTATGCGCATGGTAACGAACCTTCGCATCATGTTGCCTATCTCTATAATTATTTTGGCGCACCGTGGAAGACGCAACAGCGTTTGCAGCAAATCGTCGATAGTCAATATCATGCCAAACCTGATGGCTTGTCGGGCAATGACGATCTCGGTCAAATGTCAGCATGGTTGGCATTCACCAGCTTTGGTTTTTATCCGGTTGCACCAGGCAGTAATGAGTACATCATTGGTCGTCCGTTTTTGGATAAGACTATATTGAATTTACCTAACGGGAAAAAATTCATCATACGTGCGGATCATTTAAGTAAGGCTAATATGTATGTTGGTGGTGTTATGCTGAACGGTAAAACACTAGACAAAAATTATTTAACGCACGAGCAAATTACGGCAGGCGGGGAATTGATTTTTACGATGCAAGCGCAACCGAATAAAAAGTGGGGCAGTAGCAAAGAGGCGCGTCCTTATACGCAGACGGTTTATCAGTAAATGTCAATACGTCGTTTTCGCAGATTTGCTTCATCTGAAACATGGTTGAGGCGATCGTGGAAAAAAGCTAAAACCCTTCCATACTTAGGCGCAGAGACGCTAAGGGACGCCGAGAAATGCAAAGGCTTTCTCGGCTTTTTTATTGTGCTTTGAATCCGTCAATCATCACAATTAAGCACGTACAGCGGAAAGTAAAACGCAGCGAATTCTTACAGAGCTTACCAAGATTGACTTAAACCCAGATTTTCCTTTAGGCGCACCTGCGGTGCTATTTGCTCCTCACTCGCAACAAAACTGCCTCGAAAAGTGCATCCGTCATCACCACAAACCCTAATGGAAAATCTGGATTAAAAATTGTGTTCTAGATTCAGTCTGATATTACGGTAAGGGCGTAAATTGCGATATCGCCAGATCGTGGAATCATTCTCCGACAACTCGCTAGTAAACGATCGTTCACGTTTCAAAACATTGTCGATGGAAAAGCGTAGTTTGGTCTTTTTAGAAAACTTCCATAAAGCATACAAGTCCAAGTCCACGCTCGCATTCGTGTCGTTACGTTGGATTTCGCTTACTAAGATGGGATGGGCATCCTGATAGCGTAAGCTACCGCCCAAAGTGAGCGGTAAGTCTTTGGCGTTGTAATCGATATTCGTGTTGGCGCTGAGTTTGCCTGGAACTAGTAGGTTATCGGGTTTTGGTAAAAATGAAACCGAGGACCATGTGCGCCCAACGTAAAAGGTAAAATCGATATTAGGGCTATCGGCAATGAAGCGTTTGAGAGGGAATTGCGTTTCAAAGCTCAAGACCTTGGAAAGTCCTTCACCAGCATTCACAAAACGACGCCACCACGCGTCTTCAAAGTAGCTCACTTGCATACGATGAACGTCAGAAATTTTTCGAATCACTCCTTTAATGCTGTAACTAAATTCTTCTTTGTCATTGTGTTCAAATGAAGTTTGTAGTGACCATGCCAATTCAGGTTTTAATTCAGGATTGCCTCGCATGTTTGGGTTCTCTATGGAGTTATTCGCGAAGACAAATTTTGGTGAGATTAGGAAAGCATTCGGCGGTGCTTTGTAAGTGCGTGATACGCCTATGCGTAATCGATCCGAATTTTCCGGATTAAGTTGCCACAGCGTTTGTATGATGGGACTCCAAACGCTAGATGTATTTTTGACTGAAGTCTGGGCATTTCCCTCACTTTGCACTCTGACGGCTTCCCAGCGCAAACCAAAATAGGCGGAGGATTCTTTGCGAAATTTCCACTCGTCTTGCGCGAAGAACGCGAGGTTATCAATGACGGAGTGCGTCCTCTGAAGGCTCTCTTCCGCGATGGGGAACATCGGGCCAGAGTCAGTTTGAAAGCGCGTGTCATTGCTGTGACGAGTAGAGATATTCCAACCACCGACGATGTCATGTTCCTCACTACTAGGTGCTGTCAGTTTGAGCGTGCTGTTCACGCCACCGCTACGTGTGTTTACATTGTTGTGCCGCGCGTAGGCGAGTTGATTCGGACTACTATAGTTGACTTCGTTTTCTTTGTTCGATGATACGTTGCCACTCGCGCCAAAGTTGAAATCCACTTTGATGTCGTCAAAGATCTTATCGTTAATTTTGAGGGAGGTATTTCCGCCATGACCACGGAAGCTCGATTGAGATCTCGTAGATTCAACAGGAAGATTTCTTCCAAGGAGGAAGACGTAGTCATCCTCGCTATGATTTTCGCCTTGATTCGAGAAGAAGGAAGTCGAGAATCGAAGGCCGAAATTGTTCTTGTTCTTATATTGAACGATAGGGTTTAAGTAGATTTGCTTATAGGTGCTTTGATCATTCACCAGATTTCGATTTTCGCGTATCAATTGTTGATTCGCGGCGTATTCGTAAGTCGATATCTTACTTGGAAACTCAAACTGAAATTCTTCAGCTCTGAGGGCAAGTGAGTACGAAAGATTATCGCGCTTGTCGGAAGACATCCATTCGACACTAGGTGAGGTGGAGTCGGAATGACTTAGACTGGCTTTCATTTGTTGCTGTGCAGAGTTCGCTACTTTTTTGAGAATGATATTGATGGTGCCAGCGATCGCTTGGCTACTAAATTCGGCACTGCCCAAACGATAGACCTCAACGCGTTCTATGGTATTCATGGGAATATCATTGACGCTGATACCACGTGGTGGTTCGCCATCGACTAGCACTTGGGTATATCCGGCACTCATGCCTGGTAATTGCATGACGCCTTTCACCACGGTCACGCCGGGAACTCGTTTCATGGCATCGGCGATATTTGTATCGCCATAGCGCGTTAAATCGGCATTGGTGACGATGGTCTTTGCTGCGGCATCTCGACGAGAATTTTCAGTTGCGCTTTTCGCTTTGATTTCGACTTGTTGTGGCTGGTCTTTTGTTTCTACCGGACTTGCTTTTACCTCAGGCTTTACCAGCTTATTCTCTTGCGCTTGCGCTGAGGTGATTGATGATAAAAATAAGAAACTGGAGATGGACAGGATGCGGAATTGACTTGAGCGTATTGGCATGAGATCTAGGCGTGAATGAAACTGCTTTTCAATTCACTATTTTCTTTCATTCATGCAAAACAGTCAATTTTTAAATGCTATTTTTCTGAATTGCCATTTTCAGAGCAATTTTAGGGTCAAATCTTGCTATAGCGTATTCAATGAGAAAATATTGCATGTCAAGACTTGACACCAATTCTTCTTGACACCAATTCTTCTTCCAAATTTTCTTCAACAACATTCGCTTACGGCGGCGAGGTGACAACGACTTTAGGGCTGAACTCGTGCAACAACAAGCCGAATGGCTTGTTGTTGCCTAGTGAAGATCAAGGCCTCTGGCCTTGGCGGTTTTGCGTAAGCACTACATCAGCGCTGGATATCAGGGCTAACAAGATAGTAGCTGAATTAATCATCGGCATCCGATGGCGTGAGTAGAAGATGATGTTCACTGGAGTCGCCTTCTAACAAGGCATTCAGGCCTTCGATAGGAATCGGCTTGGAATATAAATAGCCTTGGAAGGTCAGGCAGTTGTGTTCGATTAAGAAGCGTCGCTGGGCTACGGTTTCTACGCCTTCGGCGATGACGTCCAAGCCTAAATTTAGTCCTAAAGAAATAATGGCGCGCACGATGGTGGCGTCGTTTTCGTCGTCACTTAAATCCCGTACAAAAGACTGGTCAATTTTTAATTGATTGAGTGGGAGTTTTTGCAGGTAGGCTAGGGAAGAATAGCCGGTACCAAAATCATCCATAGAAAAGGCGAT
>CAYXJI010000015.1:11732-22989 GCA_964465175.1 uncultured Burkholderiaceae bacterium
GCGATGCCGAGTTTCTTTAGTTGCTGCATTTTCTCCGTGGTGGCATCGACGTTGTCGAGAATGGTGCTTTCTGTGAGTTCGATTTTGAGTCGGCTGGCATCGATATTGTGAAGGCGTACTATTTCGGTCACGGTCTCGACAAAATTCGATTGCTGAAATTGTTTTGCGCTGACATTGACTGCCAAACTGAGGTGAGCCGTCTTAGGATTGCGGGCCCATTTTTTGAGTTGATTGCAGGCGGTTTCTAAGACCCAGGTACCGATAGGCACGATCAAGCCGGTCTGTTCGGCGATAGGAATAAATTCTAGTGGTGAGATAAAGCCGCGATCCGGATGTATCCAGCGCAGTAGAGCTTCGGCACCGACCACATGGCCATCGGCATCGACTTGTATTTGGTAATACAACTGAAATTGTTCTAAAGCCAGTGCGATGCGTAAATTCGATTCCAGCATCATTTTCACGACCAGCACTGCCTGCATTGCGGGGTCAAAAAAACGCACCGCATTGCGGCCCGAGGTTTTTGCTTCGTACATCGCGGTGTCGGCGCGTTTGAACAAATCTTTGACTGTGATATCACCGCCTTGAAATAAGCACACACCAATACTGCCGGCACCGTGATGAATAAAGTCCGTGATTTGGTAAGGCTCATTGAGCAGCAAGCGAATTTTTTCGGCAATCCTATCGGCTTGTCGCGCCGCTTCGTCACGGAGTGGGCTGAGCGCTTGTAAGACCACGACAAATTCATCACCACCTAAGCGTGCGACGGTATCGCTTTCGCGCACACAGGTTTGCAAACGCAACGCCGCTTCTATGAGTAAGAGATCGCCCGCATCATGCCCACGCGTATCGTTTAAGGTCTTAAAGTTGTCCAGATCAATAAATAGAATGGCGCTATGGGCGTCGTCGCGTTGGTTCATGGCGATCAGGTGCTGTAATCGATCCATCAATAAACGGCGATTGGGTAAATGCGTCAAGGGATCATAAAACGCTAAGTTGAGAATTTCATCTTCATAGCCTTTGTGTCGGCTGATGTCGGTGAACGATCCTATGTAGTGGCTAATCTGGCCGCTTTCATTTTCGATGGCGGTGAGCGTGATGAGTTGCGGATAAACTTCGTGATTTTTTCTTTCTGCCCATAGTTCACCTTGCCAGTAGCGATATTGCGCTAAGGCTTGATAAATGGTGTCGAAGAAGGCGGCGTCTTGTTGTTGGTTCACATGACGTGGTAACACTTGGCCGATTAACTCCTCTGAGGTGAAGCCCGTAATCCTTGTGTACGCTTGATTGATACGGAGTATCTGCCATTGGCTGTCGGCGACGAAAATTCCCTCCTGAGATTCAAAGGTGATGGCAGCAACGCGCAAATCTTGTTCGGCGCTTTTTCGGTCGGTGATGTCACTGATAAAACAATGCCATAAAGTGCTGCTTTCAGACTCTAATTCTGGCAAGGCATCCAAATATAACCAGCGCACACTACCGTCTAAGCGGCGATAGCGAAACTCCATTTGATACGGAATCAAATGCTCGGTTGCGTATTCAAGCTGTTTTAAAAATTTCTTTTTGTCCGCGCTGTCGATACGTTTTACCATTGGTGAGGCATTGTGGCGTATGTCCTTCGCTTTGATTTCCAACATGGATTCGATGGCATCGCTTACATACAACACGCTAGTGCTACGATCCGCTTGTATCCGGTATTGCATAATCAGCCCAGGCAGACGCGAAGCGACTTTACTGATGCGTTCGAAGGCATCGCTTAATTCATTGGTGGCAGCTATCCTTTCTGCTTGCAATGCCGTAATCAGCAATGCCGTTATGGATAGGGTTGCCATGTAGAGCCATAAGACGATGGAGCTCTCGGAGGCTTCTAGCGATTTAAAAGGGCCTATGCCTTGTTGTGTGGCAATGGTTGCAACGGCGGAGGAGGTCAACACTGTGAGTGCGGTGAAAAACGGACCTAGGCGCAATGCCGCCCAAATCATGATAACCATCGCCACAAAGGTTAGGTGGAATAGACTGTTTTTAGAGAAAAAAATCAGCCAATGGATCACAATAAATAGACAGACGAACGCTAGATTTTCTTGTGCGGTCTGTCTTATTTTTTGCGTTTGCTGTGTCAAGGTCAATAAAAAAGGCGCGGCTAAAAAAATCCCAACGGTGTCGCCGGCCCACCAACTGACCCAAGCAAATTGCGGACTGGGTATGATGCCAGCCTGCCATAAGCTCAGGCTGCCACAGGTCGCGGAAATAGCGGTGCCGACTGCACTGGCTAGGCAGAAGCGAATCACGTCTTCGCGCCGCAAAAAACTAGACGAGAAATTCTTCTTGCGTAAATAATAGGCGATTGCTAGTGGCCCTAAGGTATTCCCCACGCCGATAAAGAGTGAGCTCACTAGTGGTGCACCGGTTGAGACATTGAGTAGTACCGATGCCAAAAAAATCGCCGGTGCCATCGGCAACCCAGCTCTCAGCAGCGCTGCTAGGGCGATACCGCTAGGCAGCCAAATCAATGTGATGTTGGGTGGAATGAAGGGAAAGCTGAGACCCAGTTTTCCAGTTATAAAATAAGCGATAAAAGTCAAAAGCAAGTGCAAAAAATAGCGCTTGCGGCTGGCATTGGCGTAAAACAGAAAGCTGCGAGACTCTGACATAGCGAGCAGTGAATTTGACTTTAGAAATTCTTCCATTATGCGTGAAAGCATAGTGAAAAACATTCCTTGTGGCAAAATTCACAGAAAAACCTGCATAATTTGCATTTCACGCCTACTTTGCTTAGGCTCAGCCGTTTTCCCCTAGCTAAGGGCTACTTTCATCGACTAGATGGCGCGCTTGCCGTTTCGGCGTTTTTGCTTTGACCACTTCAGGCGGGAGTTGGGTAGGCTTGACCGTATGACGCTCAGCGAGCACCTCGGGACTCTGTTTGTGTTTGGCATCGCCAGCGTAGTCTTTACCTATCATGGTTTGCACGGTTTGCAAGGCGAGACCACGCTCTTGGCATAACCATTTTGTCACCAAGTTAGCTAATCGATCTAAGGCAATTTTGTGCGTGGCATCGGTTTGGGCATAGATCCAATCCGACAAATCCATGAAATTCTCAAAGGCTTGGCTGCCGAGTATGACGGGCAAGGTATGCGTAAAGCGTCCTGAATTAGCGATCAAATCCCAATAACGGGCAAAGCGGATTAAGCGCTGCATGGCGGCGAATGGCACGTCTTTGTTGGCCAAGATGGTGTAGGGCGGATAGGGATCAAAGCGCATCGCAAAATCGTCGGTGTGGCGAATGATAGGCGTACCACGTAGACGCTTCAAAATACCGAATTGAATTTCGTGCGGCCCTAAGGCGTGTAATTGGTTAAAGCCTTGCGCGAAGCTGTCCACCGTTTCGCCTGGCAAGCCTGCGATCAGATCGACGTGTAAGTGGGCTTGCGAGTGCTGCATCAGCCACAAAATATTCTCGGCGGCTTTGGCGTTGTTTTGTTTGCGACTGATACGCGCTTGCACCTCAGGGTTAAAACTTTGTATGCCTATTTCAAATTGTAGTGTGCCGGCGGGGAATTTTTGTATGCCCTCTTTCAGCGCATCAGGTAGGTGATCGGGTACCACTTCAAAATGCGCGAACACTGGATCGTCTGGATTCGCCGCCAGTTTTTCGAGGAAAAATTGCATAATCTTCAAACTGGTTTTGATATTCAAATTGAAGGTGCGATCCACGAATTTGAATAAACGCGCACCGCGCGCATGCAGGCTTTCCATCTCTTCTAAGAAGCGATCAATGTCGAAAGGCCAAGCAGTTTTGTCTAGCGCGGATAAGCAAAACTCACATTTGAAAGGGCAGCCGCGCGATGCTTCCACGTATAGCGTGCGATGTCGAATGTCTTGATCGCTATAGTAGTCGTAAGGTAGGCACAGTGCATCTAAGCTCGCTTGTATGCCAGCATGAATTTTCATCAAGGGTTTTGGGCCATGCAGTATTTGCTGACATAAAGCTGGAAAACTGACATCGCCCCAGCCGGTAATCACATAGTCGGCCATGCCAACGATGGCTTGTTCTTGCGTTTCGTAAGAGACTTCGGGGCCACCCAAGACGATAATAATTTCGGGAGCCACCCGTTTGATCAGCGCCACCAAGCGGGTGGTTTCTTCCACATTCCAAATGTAGACGCCAAAGCCGATGATGAGTTTTTCATCGGCACGTTGCCACGAAAGTAAGCGCTCTAACAAGTCGGTCGTCTTGGCACCGATCACAAATTCTTGCAAATGTGTTTGTTCCTGCAATGCCCCCATATTAGCGTAAAGGTAACGGAGGCCTAAGGAGGCGTGCGCATAGCGCGCATTCAGGGTGGACAACAGGATGGTCATGATAACAAGAACGGCAAGCGGGAAAGCCTCTATTGTACGCTGGACTGCAAGCGCCATGCCAAACGTGCCGCTAGAGCCTAGGGCTATTGCGATTCAAATTGAGAATCGCCTCGCCATCTCAACTTTCGCAAGCTAATTTTGTAGCTTGATGCCCGTCTTTTTGCATTTCGTCGCAAGTCGCTCGCGGTGCTAAAAGCAAATCGCTATAGTTCAACCATCGACACAAGCCGATGAACTTAAAAAAACGATTTAAACCACTTAAACTTCTTAGAAAGAACAAAATGAAAACCTCTACCAAATCCCTAGTTGTGATGGCTTCTCTGGCTGCAGTCATTAGTGCAGCAACCGCCTTCCAAAGTGTTCCAGTCAATCACGCCAATGGTGCTAGCAAAATCGCGTCACAAAAAATGCACAAAGTTGTGATCAGTGCGAAACGTATGAGTGCCGAAGAAAAATTGTCTTTTGATTTGCAAAATAGTGCGATGCAAACCGTCGTCATCAGCGCAAAACGTTTGACGCCAGAACAAAAACAAGCCATCGATACGCAAGAGCGTGCAGAACAAACGACTTCAGCAAAAGCTGGACGCGCTGTGACCGCGAAAGATTAATCGTATGAAGTTAAGATATCTGAAATCAGGTGAAGTAGATCGCCAAGTTCGCTGAGCTAAATACTAAATGCTAATTGGCTGTTTGAGCGACTGCATGTGTCAGTCACTACTTCACCAAATAATCGCTTATAAATCAAAGTCTTTTCTGTCGTACGAAGTTGCGCGAAGTTGCAATAAGCCACGGAGAAGTTTTTGATTTGTATGCTTAAATTGAGTAAGCGATGCGCGTCGCTATAGCCCCAAACAAGCCCAAATTAAGCCAAAAAATTAGGCCAAAAAATTAGACCTCCAACTCCGCGCCATAGAGACGATTGCGGCCGTGTTCTTTGGCTTTGTACAGTTGCGTGTCGGCTAGGCTGATTAAGGTCATTGCACTGCCCTGTAAATGCGCAGGTTTGCATCCTACACCTAGGCTGATCGTGACATAAGGTGCAACCGACGATTGCGCATGTTCTATCTGTAGCGTTTTTATCTCATTGCGGATGGCTTCCGCGATGCGCATCGCGCCGTCAAAGTCTGTATCCGGCAGCAAGCAGACGAATTCTTCACCACCATAGCGTGCGACATGATCGCCAGCGCGCATCAGATTATTTCTTAAGGTGCTCGCCACCCGACGCAAGCAATCATCCCCCGCTTGATGTCCATAATGATCATTGTAGCGTTTGAAAAAATCGACATCGAGCATGACTAAGCTAAGCGGTGTTTGATTGCGGATAGCCCGCCCCATTTCGGCATTCACGCGCTCGTCAAAAAAACGCCGATTATGGACGCCAGTGAGCCCATCTAAGTAAGCCCAACTACGCAATAAATCCGACTGTGCCTTGAGCATCAAATGGGTGCGTACTCGCGCCTTGACGATGCGTGGATTGATCGGTTTCGAAATAAAATCTACTGCCCCTAAATCAAAGCCCATTTCTTCAGCCGATTCGTCGGTTTGTGCGGTGATAAAGATGATGGGAATATCGCGCGTCGCGGCATCTTCTTTGAGTCGTTGACAGACTTGGTAGCCATCTATATCGGGCATGATTAAATCGAGCAAGACCAAGTCCGGCTGCCGTGCTGCGCATAAGGCCAGTGCCTGCGCACCACTGGTTGCCATGAACACTTGATAATCACTCGAGAGTATTTGGTACAAAACCTGAATGTTGGCCGGCTGATCATCGACCACCAATAATCGTGGTCGAGATTGGGCTGTGAAGACGGTCTCAGGTGTCGCTGCTGCTTGAAGTTTATTGCTCGCCATTGGAATATCGCTTCGTCTAGTTATCTACTCTTCGAGTAAGGTAGCGCACAGTTGTTGCGCCAAGCTGAAATCAAGCGCATTGATGGCGTCTGCCAGTGGCGCTAGCTTATCATGCAAGTCTGCTGCAAATCGATGTTGTAATTGTATGATGGTTTCTGTCGCCGCCATATCCGCGTTTTCTAACTGCTCAGCCAAATTGTGTAAGCCGCGCTGGAATAACTCTGGGTCGAAGATCTGGTGTTCTTCATTCTCTTGCGAAGGTAAAGCCGCTTCAAGCTGAGGCAATAGTGTCGACAGGTTTTGAATTAAGTCAGCAATGATGCTATTGGCATTGGCAACTAATTGTTCTAATTCTTCTGTAGAAAATTGCGTAGTCAGTGGCTTTTCTATTGCCGCCAAAGCTGCGGCAAATGAATTTGCTCCCAGCGTCGCCGTCAGGCCTTTAATCGTGTGCAGGTGACGCAAGACCGCAGCGCTATCGCTGTCGCTGGCCGTGTGCAATTGCTGTGGTGCAGATCGTAAGTCATTTAAAAACGTCTTGAGCATGCGCAGATAGAGATCTTGTTTACCACCGAGTCGATTGAGCGCTGACACAATATCGATCTCTAATGACTGTGCGAGACTGACGACGTGGTCGTCTAGCATGGTGCTAGGAAGCCCTGTTGGTTCAAGGCGAACGTTGGCTTGTTTGGTGTAACGCAAAATCACTTGCACCAAATTGCGTAAATCGAAAGGCTTGCCTATATGATCATTCAACCCCGCTGCCAAGCAGGCTTCTTTATCGGTCGCCATCACGTTGGCCGACATGGCAATGATAGGTAGTTGGGTGTAGCCTAATTCCTTGCGTATTTTTTTGGTGGCGGTGTAGCCATCCATGACGGGCATTTGTAAGTCCATCAAAACAAGGTCGAAGGGCGTTCTTTCGGTTGAAATTAACTCTATCGCTTCCAGTCCATGATTGGCGATATGAACGCGAGCCCCTTCTGCCTGCAGTAATTCGTAGGCGACTTGCTGGTTATTGAGATTGTCCTCGACCAACAAAATTTTAATTTTTTCCAAGTTGCCGGCATTGGCCGACGTGGTTTGTTTGCGCTTGTTTGCCGCAGCTCTGCTTGCGTCATTTCTGTGAGAGAGTTGTTCCTTGTCTGACGCGTTGAGGCTGGCCAATAATTTATTTTTGGTAAGTGGTTTGCTGAGCACGGCATCGAACATGAGCTGTTCTTTGGGAGCGACTTTTTGCAATAAATCGCGTTCATTTTCTCGCATTAAGAGGAATAATGATTGGCCAGTTTGATCGGCAATGCCGCGCATGGTCCAGATATAGCCCCAACCATCGACTTCGATGATATCCCAATCAATTAAGATCGCTTGATGCAAGATTTTACTGGTTTGCATCGTCAATAGGGCGGCCATACTACTATCGATAAATTCGGCTTCGAATTTCAGTTCTTGACAAGCGGCCTTAATATTTTCGCGCACAAAAATATTGGCTTCGACGATCAGTAAATGCGCTGACAGTTGTTGCGCGCGCAGACCTTCATTGTGCAATGCTAATGCCGAGGCAACCGGAAGTTGGATATCAAAATAAAAGCACGCGCCTTTACCTAATTCACTCTCCAAGGCGAGGGTGCCACCCATCATGGACACTAAGCCTTGACTGATCGCGATGCCCAATCCTGAGCCACCAAAACGACGTGTGGTGGAGGTTTCTGCTTGGGTGAATCCGGTAAAAATCTTCTCATGATTTTCTGCGGCGATCCCTATGCCAGTGTCTTTGACCGAGAATCGTAGGCTCACCGTTTGCGCATCTTGCCAAGTCGCCGAAATCGCGATAATGACTTGTCCTTGTTCGGTAAATTTGACGGCATTGCTACCTAAGTTGGTGAGAATTTGGCGTAAACGCATCGCGTCGCCGATTAAATACTTAGGAATATTTCTGTCGATGTCAAACAAGATATCGACTGGTTTATGGTTGACCGAGATGGCGAGCAAATCGGACAATTCACTGAGTAGTTGATCGAGCTGAAACGGGTGCGGATCCAAACTCATTTTGCCCGCTTCGACTTTGGAAATATCTAAAATGTCATTGAGTAAGTTAAGCAGGGAGCGGGCGGCGCCTTCGGTTTTAGTCGCATAGTCATTTTGCTGCGACGATAACGGCGTCTTACGTAGCAAACTCAACATGCCCAAAATCGCATTCATAGGCGTGCGGATTTCATGACTCATATTGGCCAAGAAGGCAGATTTCGCTTGATTCGCATCATCCGCCGCTTGCTTTGCTTTACGCAAGGCTTCTTCGGCTTGATATTGCAAAGTAATGTCACGATTGATCCCCGTCACCAATAACGCATTCCCATCCGCATCACGTTCGACACCGCCAGCCGCCTGTATGTAGCGGATTTCTTGGGCATTGTTGAGGATGCGGAAGATAGGCGCGTAAGAGGCATTGCTTGCTACCGCCGCTTGTAGACGTTGTTCGGTATCTTCACGGTCTTCCGGGTGAATCTTCCCGCGCCAGAATTCGTAACTCAAGGTGCCCGTTCTGAGCTCTTTGGGCACTTCATAGATTTCATGCATGCGTTCATTGAAAGTAATTTGATTGGTCTGAAGATCCCAACTCCAAATACCCAATTCAGCGACCTCTGCCGCCTTGGTGAGTTGATCTCTGACGGTCAATAAGAGTTTGGTACTGCGTTGTAACTCGGCTTCTGCATTTTTTCGCTCGGTAATATCCATTTGTGTACCCGACACCCATTCCGGCTTGCCAAAAGGGGTGAACGATGAGATGCGACCGCGGGTTAATACCCAAATCCAATGACCATCTTTATGCAATAAGCGCGTCTCACATTCGTAATACGATAGATCGTGATCAAAGTGGCGCGCCATGAGCGCTTTTGCTTTAGCGAGGTCTTCTGGGTGGGTTAAACCATCCCATGTGGCGATAGAAAGCGGCGATAATTCATTGAGCTCGTAGCCGATTTGATCGGCCCAGCGCTCGTTCAAACGCATTTCACCGGTCTCGACATTCCACTCCCACGTGCCGACATTGGTTCCTTCAATAATATGCGCCAATGCGCTACGCTGACTGGCTAAGCGACTGGCTGCTTTTTTGCTGGCGGAAATGTCGGTGCGGATGGAAATATATTTTTCGATTTCGCCTTGCGCATTTTTGAATGGTGCGATGAAGGTGTCGACCCAATACAAATTACCATTCTTAGCGCGATTGCACACCTCGCCGCGCCATGGCGTGCCAGAAGAAATGGTACGCCACATAGTCGACAAAAAGTCCGGCGATTGTATGCCGGTTGCGACGATGCGGTGGTTGCCTTCTAATATCTCGTCTTTGCTATAGCCACTGATGCGGCAATAGGCTTGATTGACCTCGATAATACGTCCGACTTTGTCCGCAATTGAGACGATGGCGTGCATATTCAGCGTACTGAGTAAGGCATCACTATCACGCAAAGCCGCTTGTAATTGCTGCGCCGCTTTTCTTTCCTCTGTAATGTCGGTGCGAATAGCGATGTATTTATCAATGACGCCTTGTTCATTTTTAAATGGCGCAATAAAGGTATTGACCCAAAATAAGGAGCCATCTTTGGCTTGATTGCACACATCGCCACGCCATGGCGTGCCATGAGAAATGCTATCCCACATATCCGTCCAAAATTGACTGCTTTGCTCACGCGAGCGTATCAATCGATGCGATTGTCCCAGTAACTCTTGGCGTTGAAAGCCTGAAATGCGACAGAACGCGTCATTCACGTCGATAATGTTACCCGCCGCATCGGTGACCGAGACGATGGCATGCATATTGAGGGTGCTCAGCAATGCCTCATTGTCGCGTAAGGCGATGTCGAGTTTTTTTTGTATTTGGTCGCCCCAGCGTAATTCTGTTCTGAGCAATATGGTTATCAGGCTGCCTATGATCGCTGTCGCAATGAAGAACAAAATCGGTAGCGTGTAATTCATTCCCGCTTCAAAATCGGGTGTACTGTGTATGCTGAGTTTAAAGTGATGACCATGCAGCTTAATATCGCGCTGACTTTCAAACAGCGAGGCATCGCTTACTGCATCACTCTTCGCATTACTCTTTGTTTCATCCTGGCGCGCGGCGAAGCCAACGATATTGCCATCGGGGTCGGGTAAGGTATTTTTTAAAGTGAACTGCAAATTGCCATTCTCGACATCACGCATATTCGCTAATAGCTCTTGCAGTATGACCGGCGCATATACCAAGCCATAAATCGCCGCTTGGCGTTGGCTAGGGGTATCGATAGGCGCGCCCTTTTTGAAGACCGGCACGAACATCAAAATACTGGCTTTTTTTGCGGTTTTGGGTGGCGCGTAAATGAGAGGGCTGATGGAAGCTTGTCCCGTATTGATCGCCTCTTCGATGGCGACGCGACGCCGTGAATCGGAGCCAAGGTCGGCACCCGGTACAAAATGGCTATTGAACGGCGACACAAAATATTTGGCCATATAGCGCGCGGCACTGCGTGGCCCTTGAAACTCTTGCAAATTAAATTGCGGATCAGTGTCTATTTTTTGCTGCTTGATATAGTTCGCTAAATCTTCTTGGGCGACTTTTTCGACGAAACCTAGGCCGCGTATACCAGGAAATTCGACCGGTAAATTGCGCGTCCTGACGGCCGATTCAAATTGCGCCGCGCTTAAATCTTGTTTGATGTCGAACAAATTCCTCGCACCGTGCAAAGCATAGACGGGGTTATTGAATCGTTGTTGAAGCTCTAGGCTAATGCGGTCGGCCTTATTTTGGAATTCGGTTTCCAGTTTATTTTTTAAATTATTGTGTAGCCACCATGTACCGGCCACAGTGATGCACACGCCCAATATGAAAATCATTGTGGGTAAATAGTGTGGAAAGAGCCACTGTCTGTTGTGCCAAAAATTTTTCACAAAACCGTCCATGAACTTTAATGAATGATGACTTGCCCTTCGTCTCATCTTTGTTTCAACCCAGATTTTCCATTTGGATTTGTGATGATGATGGATGCACTTTTTGAGACAGTTTTGTTGCGAATGAGGC
>CAYXJI010000016.1:0-2931 GCA_964465175.1 uncultured Burkholderiaceae bacterium
AACATCGACTTTCCAAGGTGCGGGAAGACGGAAAACTTGTAAATTCTTAAACCACATGTGCAATCCAGAGAAGAGGAAAAGCGGCTTATTCTACACGCTCGCCGGTGGCCTGTAGACGCTTCTGTGCAGAAAACTTGTGCCAAATGGTGTCGGATGCCTAGATGAATATCGAGAAGGCGATGAGTTCGCTGCACAGTAGGGGTTTTTTATTCGTCATGCTGGCGTTTGCTGCCTATGAGCAAGCCTACAAAGGTTATAATGGTCGCTAATTTTCTTTAAAATATTTGCTAGGTCTTACGCAAAATCGCCCCAGCGTCGTGGTAGCCGCCTAGCCGTGCTAAAGCACTGTCGCTGTCGACACACCTAGCTGGGACCATTTTGCGAAAGACCTGTTTGCGTGAGATGTGGTTTTCACGCAAAGCAAAAAACACTCACTAAACATCATGTTAGCTCAGCAAAAACAAGACATTCTTAACGCGATCAAAAGCACCGTGGCGCCGATTATTGCCGGCACTGAACTCAATCCTACGATCGCATTAGAACGTCCGCGCGACCCGACACATGGCGATATTGCTTGTAATATCGCCATGCAAATCGCCAAGCCTTTAAAGAAGAATCCGCGTGAATTAGCGCAGCAAATCGTTGATGCCTTGTTGGCACAAAACAATCCGCTGATCGCGAGTGCTGAATTAGCCGGCCCCGGTTTTATCAATCTACGTGTCACCGCAGCGGCCAAACAAGCGGTCGTGAAAACCATCTTGCAGCAGCAAGACCAGTTCGGTAAAGGCAGTAAAGGCGTGGGTAAGAAAGTGATAGTGGAGTTCGTTTCCGCCAATCCTACCGGCCCGCTGCACGTGGGACATGGTCGTCAGGGCGCTTTGGGGGATGCCTTGTCGGCCTTACTCGAAGCACAAAGTTATGCCGTCACCCGCGAATTTTATTACAACGATGCTGGCGTACAAATCGGTAATTTAGCCCTGTCAGTGCAAGCCCGTGCCAAAGGTTTTAAACCCGGCGATGCGGCTTGGCCAGAGTCGGCTTATAACGGCGAGTATATTGCCGAGATCGCACAAGATTTTTTAGCCAAAAAGACCGTATCGGCCAGTAATGGCGAGCCTGTGACGGGCAGCGGTGATGTTGATGATCTAGATTCTATTCGTCAATTTGGTGTGACTTATCTGCGCAATGAGCAAGACATTGATTTGCTGGCGTTTGGCGTCAAGTTTGATAACTATTACCTCGAATCTTCACTCTATTCCGATGGCAAAGTGGAAGCGGCGGTGGCGGCCTTGATCGCGGCAGGTAATACGTATGAGCAAGACGGTGCCTTATGGTTGCGCACGACAGAATATGGCGACGACAAAGATCGCGTGATGAAAAAATCGGATGGTACGTATACTTATTTCGTCCCGGACGTGGCTTACCATGTCGTGAAATGGCAGCGCGGTTATAGCCAAGCAATCAATGTACAAGGCAGCGATCATCACGGCACCATCGCCCGTGTGCGCGCCGGTTTGCAGGCGGTCAATCAAGGCATCCCACAAGGCTATCCAGATTATGTTTTGCATAAAATGGTCACCGTGATGAAAGATGGCGAAGAGGTGAAGATCTCTAAACGTGCTGGTTCCTATGTGACGGTGCGTGATTTGATTGAATGGTCAGGCGGTGGCGATATACAAAAAGGGCGTGATGCCGTGCGTTTCTTCTTGATTTCACGAAAAGCCGATACCGAATTCGTGTTTGACGTTGACGTCGCCTTAGCCAAGTCGGATGAAAATCCTGTGTACTACGTGCATTATGCGCATGCGCGTATTTGCCGTATGTTGGCGCAGTATTCTGAATCTGAAGCAGAATTGGCGGCCTTAAAAGACGTGGACTTGTCGCCGTTGAGCGCATCGCGCGAAGCTTCCTTATTGCAAAAACTGGCTGAGTATCCTGAGATGCTAGAAAAAGCCTTAGAAGAATTGGGCCCGCATCAGGTCGCATTTTACTTGCGTGACTTGGCGGGCGAGTTGCATAGCTATTACAATGCCGAACGTGTTTTGGTGGATGATGTGCCAACCAAATTGGCACGCTTAGCGTTAATCTTGGCAACCCGTCAGGTATTACGTAATGGTTTGAGTTTGATTGGTGTGTCCGCACCCAATCAAATGTAAATAAAAAATCCTGAAGGGATAGGAGAGACATGAGTTCTACAAGTAAATTGGGACAGCGCCAAATCGGTAATACCCTGACCGGCTTCATTATCGGTTTGGTGATTGGTTTGGGCATTGCCGTGGTGGTGGCCATGGTCATTACAAAAACGGCCACGCCTTTTACCAATAAAGGCGGCAAGAGTGATAAAGCGGACACTCCCGTGGCGCAGATGCAAGACCCGAACAAACCTTTATATGGCAATAAAGAGCTAGTGAATCAAGCCGCAAAAGAAGTCGCCGCCAGTAAGGCCGCTGAGGCTGCGAAGCCAGCCGTGACGAATGTGCCGACGCCAGCAAGCACCGCGGCGCCAGCCTCAATCCCAGCTGCGCCAGCCGCATCCAAGCCCGAAGTGGCGGACGACAAGTATCTTTACCACTTGCAGATTGGTGCATTTAAAGAAGTTGCCGAAGCAGAGAGTATTCGCGCCAAGTTGGCCTTGGTCGGTGTGGAAGCGAGTGTGAGTGAGAAAAACAATGATGGCAACGTTTTGCATAGAGTTCGTGTCGGCCCATTCGATCACCTAGATGCAATGAACAAAATGCGCGCAAAATTGTCTGAGAATGGTGTGGACACTGTGATCGTGCGCAGCGCCAAATAATCTGGACACTTTCGCTCACGTCATTCATCTGAATCTCAGTCTTGCCTTGCAGTTTATTCATAGTCTTTTTTAAGAGGAAATTATGCGTTTATTTCGTCATTTGTTGTTGCTTAGTTTGAGTTTTATCGCCGTTGCGG
>CAYXJI010000016.1:2941-7758 GCA_964465175.1 uncultured Burkholderiaceae bacterium
CAGTGCGCAAAATGTCCCCCGTCTAGGTCAAGAGTACACAGTATTGGATCGCCCGCAGCCAGTTGATGCGGGTAAAAAAGTGGAAATCACGGAGTTTTTCGGCTATTTTTGCCCCGCTTGCAATGCTTTCGAGCCTTACTTGGAAGCTTGGATAAAGAAACAAGGCGACCGTGTTGTGGTGAAGCGTGTGCACGTGAATTTCCATGAGCTCGTGACACAACAAAAATTGTTTTATACCTTAGAAGCCATGGGCAAAGTCGACGAATATCAATTAAAGACGTTCAATGCTTTCCATGTCGATCGCAATCGTCTATCAACCGATGCTGAAGTGATGAAATATGTCGAGAAGGTCGGTCTCGATAAGAAAAAATTCACCGACATCTACGGCTCGTTTGCAATTCGCTCTAAGCTTAGTCGTGCGGCGCAGTTGATGAATGATTATAAAATTAGTGGTGTACCAACCGTGGTGATCGATGGCCGTTTTGTGGTATCTCCCGCTGATTTGTTTGCAAAATCACGTAATCCTTCTACTGACCCAGCATCGCACGCGGGCTTGATCGTGATGGATTGGGTTGTCGATAAAGTATTTCAAGAAAAAAACCCTAGCAAAGCTGCACCAGCCGCTGCGCCTGCAGCCGCACCAGCACCTGCAAAAAAGAAGTAAGCAAAAACTGATTTTTGCTAATACGGCAGTTAAGTTGTGTCAATTAGGCGTTTGAAAAAATCCGTCGTCGCGACGGATTTTTTTTGCACTGAAACTTTTTTCTTGGTTTCAACCCAGAATTTCCATTAGGATTTGCGATGAAGACGGATGCCCTTTTCGAACGTGTTTTGATGCGAATGAGGCGCTAATAGCGAGCTATGAGCCACGAAGCGTAGCAAAAATAGCCGAAAATGCGCCGTCAGCACGCCAATAGCGCCGCTGGTGCGCCAAGTGGAAAATCTGGGTTAATGGGTCATGAGTAAGGAATAAAACGATGCAAGCTGTTTTTATTACCGGCGCATCCTCCGGTTTGGGTGAAGCCCTCGCCAGAGAGTATGCACAGCAAGGTGCAATTGTGGGTTTGGTCGGTCGCAATCTCGAACGCTTGCAAGCGCTACGTGCTAGTCTGCCACAAGCCGAACAACATGCGATCTATGCTCTCGATGTCAATCAGCATCAAGCCTTGCAAGATGCCGCGCAAGATTTTATGCAACGTGTCGGCAAGGTGCATATTGTCATCGCTAGTGCCGGAATTTCAGTCGGTACTTTGAGTGAGTTGCGTGAAGATTTACCCGTTTTTCAGCGTGTAATGGAGACGAATGTCCTGGCAACAGTGGCTAGTTTTATGCCCTTCATCGAACACATGAAACAGCATGCACAGCAAGAGCCATGTCGTTTGGTTGGTATTGCCAGCGTGGCAGGGATACGAGGATTACCGGGCGCTAGCGCGTATAGTGCATCGAAAGCGGCAGTGATCAGCTATTGTGAATCGCTTCGAGTCGAATTGCGCGATAGTGCCATTCGCGTGGTGACGATAGCGCCAGGCTATATTGATACGCCCATGACGAAAGTGAATGCTTACGCCATGCCTTTTTTGATGCCCTCACAAAAATTTGCACGCCAAGCACGAAGCAGTATCGCGCAAGGTGTCAGTTACCGCGTGATCCCGTGGCAAATGGGCGTGGTCGCAAAAATCTTACGTGGTATGCCAAATTTTTTGTATGATTTTGCCTTTTCGAAGGCTCCGCGTAAATCGCGTGAGCTATAACTTATGGTGTGAACTTCACCTTTGACGACGACTTCCACTCAGTAAATATGATGCAGCCTTTAATCGATGCTTACGGTAATCAACATCGTCCTATCAGCGCGGGGGAGGTGGTTCGTATTGTTTGCCTAGTGCCCTCGCTCACCGAATTATTGTGCGATCTTGGTCTGCAAGACCATTTGGTGGGACGCACAGGATTTTGCGTACATCCAAAGCCGGTCGTGCAGCACATTCCAAAGATTGGCGGCACAAAAGATGTCAATATCGAGAAGATTCGCAAATTGGCGCCGACGCATTTGATTGTGAATATCGATGAAAACGAAAAGCCCACGGTGGAATTGTTGGCCGAATTTATTCCGCACATCGTCGTTACCCATCCGATAACGCCACGCGATAATCTCGCCTTGTTTCGCTTATTGGGGAATATTTTTAATGTCAGTCAAAGAGCGGAAGAATTATGTCTAGCATTTGAACAAGAATGGACTTTGTTGCTGGCACAGCGGCGGCATCATACGCCAGCAAAGCAGGTCTTGTATTGCATCTGGAAAGACCCGTGGATGACAGTCAGCCGCGACACTTATATCGCGCATTTATTGCAGTTACGTTCTTGGGATCATTGGCAATCAGACTGTGCGCCACAGCGCTACCCCGCTTTTGATTGGAACGATCCCAGCATACAGCAAGTCGATTTGGTCTTGCTTTCCACTGAGCCGTATAGCTTTAACTTGCAACACGCAGAAGCGCTGCAAAAGCAAATACAGAAACCCGTAATCTTGGTCGATGGCGAAATGCTGTCGTGGTACGGCAGCCGCGCAATTGCTGGATTGCGTTACTTGACGAATTTGAAGTGCTAATTTGAGATGCTGAATGGATACTCAGTCAAGCTAATCCCTATTTGCAAACAAAAAAAGACCGCAAACTTTGCGGTCTTTTTTGACGCAATGAACGAGGCTACAACGAGACTACTGAAGATCGCTGCCGATTTGCCGCCGTCATGAACGGCGGCAAATCGTTTAGAAACGATAGTTCAAAGACAGGTTGTACATCCGACCCAATTGGCTGAAATGAGAACCATCATAGGTGACCATAGAATAGCGTTGATCAAATGTGATGTTGTCAGATTGGACTTGTGTCGGTGTGCGACCTGTGTAATCTGTTGTTTTGCTATCCAAGATGGCTTGGCCTTTGGCTTTATCGCCAGCGGCTTGCAGTTTCCATGATGGTGTCACGTTAAACATATTGTTGATCGCAAAGGCCAAAGTCAAGCTTTTGTTGATTTGATAGTTGACGGAAAAATCAGTCACAGTCTTGGTTTTGAAGACCACTTCCAGATTTTTATCCAAGTCTGCGTTTCTAAACTTGGTTGGACCAAATACCGTGTTATTCAAAGAGAAGTTAAAGTCGCTGATGTCGTAGTCAAAGCCAACGATGGTTTTGAATTTTGGACGAGAGGTGAACATCAATGCTTCTTGCGTGATATCTAATACTGACTGGCCAGCTTTAGCGATCGCCGCAGGATTATTGACTTCACCATCACGTTCATTTTTCAATGAGTAATTGCCGGACAAATTGAAGGCCAATTTACCGTCGCCCAATTTCATATTGCGATGATTGAAAACGTAATCGATACCAGACGTCTGGCTGTCTAAAGCATTCGCGAAGAAGCTCAAAGAAACGATATTCGCTGCTTTCAAAATCTTATCGAGTTCGGCCGTTGCATCGCCACTAGGTTTAATTTCTTTACCCAAAATGATGCGGTCTTTGAGAGAAATATTGTAGTAATCCAGGGTCATGCTGGTGTCTTTGCTAGGTTTGTAGCCCAGACCTAGGGTAATGCTAGTAGATTTCTCAGCTTTCAGCTTTGGTACGCCGAGTGCTGTAGCCTCTTTGGAGACATTATTCGCTAAACCTGAAACTTGAATCGATCCACCTGAGAAAGAATATTGTGCTTTTTGTGTATAGATTTGGTGTAAAGAAGGCGCACGGAAGCCTGTAGAGAATGAACCGCGTAAGGTTACTTCATCATTCACTTTGTACTTCGCGCTCAATTTACCGATCGTTGCATTGCCAAAGTCGCTGTAGTGTTCAAAGCGGGCTGTCGCATCCAGTAAAAGCGCGTCTGTCACACCAAACATTGCACCACCGTAAACACCATAGTTGGAGCGTTTAGAAGAGAATGAATTGTCAGGCGAATTGCCCGCATAGGAATCTGCACCAGAATATTTATAGGACGCTTCTTCACCAGCGATTAAAGTGTATTTTTCAGAGCGCGCTTCTGTACCAAAATAGGCGCTGACATCTTTGGCGATTTCTTTAGAAAAATCAGCATTGAAAACAGTATGTTCGAAGCGAGATCCACCTGCGTCAAAACGGGTTTGTCCATGTGGTGGCAATGGGGTAATTTTTTTCGCAACAGCATCTAAATAAGCGTCTTCCATGCCGCGATTAACGGAATTGGTCACCGTGTATTTTTGCTCATTACCGCCAAGCGTCACACTAAAGTCAGAGGTCCAGCCTGCGATTTCGAATTTCGTACCGAAGGTCGCATTGTAGTCTTTTAAACCACCCAAGAAGCCCGGTACATAACCCAAGTACTCACTGCCAGCAGGAGTCAAAAGACCGTAGTCAGTTGGACGCCAGTAGGGTGTACGATAATTGGCGTAGCTATCAATTTTCTTGTCGATATAAGCGGCATTCGCATAGATTTGCACATCCGCATTCACGTCATAACGGGAATTGACTAAGAATTTGGTGGCACGTGTTTCTGGTGAACCGTTAATGTTGCCGGCATCAGGTTTTTTCGCTAAAAAGGCATTTACTTTGGCCAAATCTGCGGCGAATGTGCTTGGGCCATCGCCAAAAGTTGCCGCTTCGCCGCGTGCGCTGACGATACCAGAGCGTGAAGATAAACCATTCTTGGAGACATCAAAGGTCATATTCACGAAGCCGCTATCACCTAATGCCATACCGTGATTGATGCTCAAAGCTTGCATCTTGCCGTCGCCCTCATGGGTGACGCCAGTACGACCAGTGATTGATGTACCAGTAGGGCTATCTTTCAAGATAATG
>CAYXJI010000016.1:7768-13068 GCA_964465175.1 uncultured Burkholderiaceae bacterium
GATCGCATCTGAACCGTATTGTGCTGACGCACCATCACGCAAAACTTCGATACGCTTAATCGCATCTTGTGGAATGGCGGAAATATCCGCGCCACTCTCACCACGGCCAGGAGAGGTTTGGGTATAGACCAGTGAACTTGAGTTTTTACGCTTACCATTAATCAAAATCAAGGCGCGGCTAGGGCCCATGTTACGGATTTCGTAAGGGTCGAGCAAAGAGGTTGCGTCGTTGACTGGAGTTTGTACGGTATTGAAGGAGGGGACGCGGAAGGCGAGGGCTTTATCGAGTGAGGACTGTGCTGTTTTCGTCAATTCAGAAGCGGCCAATACGTCGACTGGTACGGGCGTGTCGATCATCGTGCGATTCGAGCCGCGTGTACCGGTAGAGGTAATGACGACGACTTGAACTTCTTGCGGAGGTGTTACCTTATCTGTTTTTTTTGTAGGTGTCGCCTCTTGCGCATGCACCATGGAACCTGTTGCTAGTAACAAAATTGCTATTTGGACGGCGCTTTTTACAAACACGTCTTTCGGTCCGCTTTTGTTGGATTCAGTTGATTTCTTGTTCAATTTTTTTCTCCCATTTATTGTGAAATCGATGCCGACGGGGTGCGTCATGCAGCGTGCGTTTACAACTGGTATGCAGGTCTCGTCATCGAAACTGGCCGTTTCATACTACATGAGCTCATCCTCAAGGCGCAAATTTGAACGCATAGAGTGTTGTTTTTACTGTGCATTTAATGCAATTTAATGTTGCTAATGCAGATATATATTTCCGCGTGGAAAATTAATACCTAGGTTTTCATTCTTTTTACGATAGTCATCAGAATGTCATCTCATTCCGCACTGTAAGTAGGTGCGGAATGCTATATTGCTATGGTTTTGCGAATGACTGAATTGCTGGCTAATTGGCGGTGTTTCAGTGGGTGATCGCAGCGCCTACCGCGATGAATTTGTAATTTTTGGGGATGAAAAAAATGGCACAGTTTTCTAAGAAGACTTTAGGGATAGTTCTGGTGGTGGCGGCCTTAGGCGCTGCGGCAACTGGCACTTGGTGGATGAAAAAACAGAAGCAAAATGGCGCGGCAGGTGGTGATGCCATCGTTGTGAATCCCGATGCGCCGTTCACGATGGGAAGTTGTTCGGCGCGTTTGCATGACGATAAACCTGCATTGGCAGTCATGTTTTCGCAGAGTGTCGATAGCGATCAAGCTTTGGATAAATTAATTGAAGTATCCGATCTGGGTGATACTAAAGCCGACAAAAATAAAGCCAAAAAAAACGACAAAAACGACGCCTCAGCGACCGCGGCATCCAAGCCTGACGAGCTAGTGAAAGGCGGTTGGATAGTCTCAGACAATCCGCATGTTTTGCTATTTCCTTTTGTCAAAGCCGGTCACAAATACAAAGTGAATCTGAGCGCGGCAATCGCGTCTAGCGCGGGTAAAAAATTAGATCAAGCCCTGACTTGCGAAGTCATCAGCGACGAAATGGCCCCATCTTATTTCTTCGCCAGCAAGGGCACCGTTTTGCCAGCAGGTTTGAACGGCGGTTTGCCAGTTGTGACCGTGAATATTCCCGAAGTCGACGTAGAATTTTTGCGCATCTCGCCAGAAAAATTGCCAAAGTTTATCGATATGGTGGTCGGTAAAAATCGCGGACAGCAAAATGAGGAAGGCGAAAGTGAGGACGAGGGAGACGGCGATGGGGACTACTATAATGACTATTACAGCAACCGCAATAAACTCAAAGGCTTAACCTCAGGCTGGCAACTCAATGCCTTGCAAGGTATCGCCCAAAGTGTGTATCAAAATCGCTTCGTCACCAATGAAGTGCAAAACAGTCGAAAAGTCAGCTTTTTACCCGTTGAAAAAATTACCGAACTCAAAGAACCCGGCATTTATGTCGCGGTGATGCGCCGTCCCGGTTACTACGATTACGATTATCAAGTCACCTATTTTTACGTCAGCGACATCGGCTTACACGTGCGTCGCCAGTTGAAACAAACGGATGTGTTCACGACTTCGCTCAAAGATGGTAAAGCGCAAAGTGGTATTGAACTCGAAGTCTTGGGGGATGACGGTAAAATTTTATTGCGCGGCAAAACGGACGGCGATGGTCACGGTGTTTTACCGGGCCTGCCAAATGGTGCCAAATTATTGTTAGCCAAACGCGGCAAAGAAACTTCCATCATCGCTTTGCAAGAGCCGGGCTTAGATTTGGCCGAGTTTGATATCGGCGGACATTTACCGCGTGATGCCAAACTCTTTGCGTGGTCGGGGCGTGATCTGTATCGTCCAGGTGAAAAATTCACGGCGTCCCTGATGGCGCGCACTGCCGAAGGTGTCGCCTTGCCACCTGCACCGATCAAAGTAGATTTGAAAAAACCAAGTGGCGATGTGGTTAGCGCTAGCATCTGGCAGCCCAATACAAAAACACCAGGCTATTTGCAAAGCACCATCGATTTACCGCCGGATGCAGCGACGGGGAAATGGAGCCTAGAATTCCGTGCCGACCCAGCGGCGAAGCGTCCCGATTCTATTTACACGTTTCAAGTCGAAGAATTTTTGCCAGAACGTATGAAGCTGAGCTTGAAATCGGACAGCACACCGCTGGCCGATACCACCAGTTTTAGTGTTGAAGTCCAAGGCGATTATTTGTATGGCGCACCCGCAGCAGGCAATCGCCTACTAGGTAGCGTGGCGCAAGAGCGTTTGAGAAATCCTGTCGCGAAAGAATGGCCGGGTTTCATTTTTGGCGATTTTGCCGATGACACCGCTAAGAGTCGTTCCGAGTTAGAAGAAGCTGCCTTAGATGACAGTGGTAAAGCCGAGGTCGATGTGCCTTTTGTCGCGAATGCCAAATCACCTCTGAAAGTGCGTGCTGCATTTAGTCTGTTAGAGTCGGGTGGTCGTCCTGTCGTGCGTTCGATAGAGCGTGTCTGGTGGCCAGCGCAAAACATGATAGGCATACGCCCTTTGTTTGAAAAAGACGTGGCACGCGAAGGCAGTATGGCCGAGTTTGAAATTATTCGCGTGAATACGGCGGGTAAATTTTCTGCGCTTAAACAAGCGCCGTTCAAATTAGTCCGCGAAGATCGCGAATACTATTGGCGCTACGACGCGGGACGCGGTTGGCATTCCGGCTATTCCGAAGGTGAAGAGACCATACACGCAGGCGCTTTAGAATTAAAGAATCGCGCCAAACTCACCGTCCCTGTGAAGTGGGGACGTTATCGCTTAGAGATCACTGATCCTGAGACTAACTTGATCGCTCGTTATTTCTTCTATGCTGGTTGGAATGCACAAGACAGTGAAAGTGTCGGCAATCGTCCCGACCGCGTGCGCTTGCAATTAGAAGGTGCGCCAGCTAAGCCGGGCAACGATGTGCAACTCAAGATTATTCCACCACACGATGGTGAGGCCTTGGTCTTGGTCGAAGCTGATAAAGTTTTATGGAGTAAACGTGTTTCAGTGAGTACCGACGGCACGACCGTTAGTATTCCAGTCGATAAAGCGTGGAATCGTTCCGACATGTATATCTCTACCGTCGTATTCCGCCCTGGTAGTCAAGGCGATAAAGTCACGCCAGCACGCGCCGTCGGTTTAACCTGGTTGCCGCTCGCGCGTGAGCCACGCAAGCTGAAAGTGAGTGTCAGCACACCGGCGCAAGTCGAACCCGAAAAACGCATGATCGCCAAAGTCAAAGTCGACAATGCAGCGGGTAAAAAAGTCATGGTGACGGTGTCCGCCGTCGATGTTGGTATTCTGAATATCACCAGTTTTAAAACGCCCGATCCATTTGATTTCTTTTTTGGAAAACATCGTTTTAGCGCCGAGTTAACTGACATTTATGGCAAATTAATTGAGCGCATGGACGGCACGCCGGGCAAAATAAAATGGGGTGGTGACGCCGGTAAACGCGATACCAAGAGCATGCCGAAAAAGGTCAAACTGGTCGATATTTTTTCCGGCCCTGTGCAGCTAAATGATAAAGGCGAAGCCGATGTGCCTTTGGCTATTCCTGATTTCAACGGGACGCTGCGCGTGATGGTGGTGGCCTCGACCGACGATGCCTATGGCAGTACCGATAAAGAAGTGGTGGTTAGTGCGCCTATCGTCGCCGAGATCGCGACACCACGCTTTATCGGTCCTGGCGATACTTCGACTTTCGCACTTGATGTCACCAATATGATGCAGGGCGAACAGAGCATTAGCATCAAACTCTCCGCCGACAAATTACTCAAAATCGCGGATGGCGAACGCACTATTAAGTTGGCACCGAAGCAAAGAAATATCCTGCGTTTTAATGTAGAGCCGACCGAACCATTCGGCCTGTCGCGTATTAGTCTCGATGTGAAAACGGGCGGCGCAAAACCGGTCGTGATTCATAGAGAATTCGCGCTGCAAATTCAGCCACCAGTCCCGCGCGAACAAGATGCGCGTCGCTTGCGTATCGAACCCGGTGCCACACAAAAACTCGATGCGAATATGGTTGAGCGTTTCTATCGGGGTTCGGCAACTTTGAGTGTCGCCATGTCGAATCGTCCACCGCTTAATGTGCGCAGCATCGTCAAAGGTTTGCTCGACTATCCGTATGGCTGTTTAGAGCAAACCACCAGTGCCGCTTATCCGCATGTCTACATTGACGAAGAAGGTGCTAAAGCGGTCGGACTCGCACCACATACGCGCGAACAACGTGCTAAATTTATCGAAGGTGCGATTAGTCGCATCGCTGGTATGCAAGGTGCAGAAGGCGGCTTCCGTCTGTGGAATGGTAACGACGGGGCTTATGAATTGTGGCTGACGCCGTATGTCACGAGCTTCTTAGCCGATGCGCGCGAAGCCGGTTTTAACGTGCCAGAAGAAATGACCAAGCGCGCGCAAAAATGGATGACCGAAAAACTCAATGGCGCAGCAAATCAATTCTCTCCGCTACCTGCAGCGGTCAAGCCTGATGCCAATGGCCGTTACGATTGGCGTGATTACGATTTGATTCGCAATAGTCATCAACGTTTTGCCGAGTTAGCGCATATCGGCTACATGTTGGCACGAGATCAAAAAGCCTCCTTGGCCTCACTGCGTTTGCTGCATGATAGTTATCGCGATCGCGCCAAATCACCGTTAGCTTTGGTACATCTGGGTTTGGCATTACAAATGATGGGCGATCAAAAACGCGCCGATGTGGCATTTACCGATGCGATGAGCAAGCCGTATGGCGTTCGTACCGATTGGGAATGGGATTACCTCGGTGACTACGGCACAGCAGTGCGTGATCAAGCCATGTCTTATGCCTTGATG
>CAYXJI010000016.1:13078-22370 GCA_964465175.1 uncultured Burkholderiaceae bacterium
ATCCACAACGTGAAACCATGTTGATTAATTTGGCCGATAGACTGGGCAAACCACGTGGCTATTTCTCCACCCAAGAACGGATCGCTTTATTCTTAGCGGCACGCGCTGCCGGTGGTACTGTCACTGACTCGTGGGAAGTGGTGCTCAAAACTGCCGATGCGAGCAATACGATTAGCTCGAAAAACAGCGAAAGTCGCAGCTTTGATCCTGCCTTAGCATTAAAAGGGATCACGCTAGAAAACAAAGGCGCGAATCCACTGTGGATAGAAATTGAAGCCAGTGGTTATCCTTTGAAATTACCGATTCCTAACGCAGAAAAAATTAGCCTAGAGCGCAAATGGTTCACCGTCGCCGGTAAGCCATGGACGGGTGGCAATCTCAAAGTCGGGGACATGTTAATCGTACGTGTGACCGCCAAAGCCAAGCAAGTCATCGAAGATGCGATGGTGGTCGATCATATTCCTGCGGGACTAGAAGTCGAAAATCTGAATATCTCACAAGGCCCCCAAGCCGGTGAATTTACGATTGATGGCGTCAACCTAGGCACGGCGATGGCCGATGAACGTATCAAACATAAGGAGTATCGCGATGACAGATTCGTGGCGGCGGTGCGACTGAACGGTAATCCGATTAATTTGTTCTACATGCTACGGGTCGTCACACCAGGTCGTTTCCATGTGCCGGGGACGTATGCCGAAGATATGTACCGCCCCGACATCCGCGCCTATGGCCCTTCGCCCGAAGCCGTGAATGTGGTTGATCCGCGCGGTGGGAAGTGATTGGTCAATAGCTTTTGCTAGTTCAGCATGGTAAACATGCCTATTTTTTTAAGAGGATCAAAATGAATAAAGAATTATCGCGCTCTATTATGGTACTGGGATTGTTGCTGGCGATAGGTTTGGCCGTCGCTGCGTTTATTTTTGGCGCTCAAGCAAAGCACCTTGGTGCTGGCCGTCAAAGCATTTCTGTCAAAGGCTTAGCGGAAAAACCCGTGACGGCTGATTATGCTGAATGGACAATCGGAGTACAGGTGAATGCGCCTACTTTCGCTGATGCATTAGCCAAATTGCGTAGCCATAAACCGACCTTGTCGCAGTTCTTAGTGAGGCAAGGTTTTGAGCAAGCGTCGCAAAATGAGGGCAATGAAGGTGTCGAGCCGAATTTTGTCACTGAGCGCACAAAAAATGGCGAGATGGAGCAAGTGCAAAGAGGCTTTAATGCCAGTCAAAAAATCGAAGTGAGCAGCAAAGATTTGCAAAAAATGGTGCTCGCCCATAGGGCCGCGCTACAACTCAGGGCAGAAGGATTTCCGGCGCAGTATGGCACGCCGCAATATCTTGTTTCTGATTTAGAAGGCAAGAAAATGTCCTTGATTGGTGCCGCAACTGAGAATGCACAAAAGCGCGCCGAAGAGTTTGCAAAGTACGGCAAAGTCAAAGTCGGCGCTATGCGCTCAGCGTCACAAGGTGCTTTTTATATCCTACCGATGGGCGCCGTGGTTGACGCCAATGAATACGGTGGATCTTATGATAAAAGTAGTATCGAAAAAGTAGCGCGGGTCGTGGTCACGATCGAATTTAATATCGCGCAGTAGGTCGTGCAGAGGTCTCCAGCACGCATTGGGTTTGCAAGAGCAATTGCGATATTTCTGCTGCGCTCCGTTGCGTGCTTGAAGCTTAAAATTAATCGATTTTCCCTTTGGGCAGCCCATCCATCTTGGTAGGCAATACTTGCACCTTGAGGATAGATCCATCCGGTAATTTTCCAAATTGACCTGTACCCCAAGTAAACACTACGCCTTGTTGATTCATTGCGACAGCAAAATCATGACCAGCACTGACGGCGCTCCAGACCTGTGTTTTATCGACTAAGTTTGGTTTAGAGTGATGGGATTGCTCATCTTTGAGACCCAATTGGCGTGATGTATTTAAGCCCCATGACCAGAGGCTGCCATCGCGCGCGATGGCCACGGTAAAGGCGCTACCAATGGCGACATCGATCCAGGATTGTTGGTTGAGTTGCGCCGCCGCAGTAGCATCAATGGCGGTGGTTTGCTTGTAAGGATCATCATCGCCGTTACCCAGCTCTCCATGTTTGTTGCTGCCATATCCCCACATTTTGTGCTGCCCATCAAGCGCGATGACATGGTCGGCGTTATCACGACAATAGACTTTTTCGAAGTTGGCCGAGGCGGGTACTTTGACGAGTTCTACCGTAGCAGCGCGAGGGCCGGAAGCAGTGGCTTGCAGAGCGCTACCATTAAAATCCATTTTGTCTTTGGTTTCGCTTCTCCACCAAACACCCTGCGCATCAATTGCATTGATGCTGCCTTGCCCTACGCAGAAATCCTTCCATTGACTGCTCGAGCTCATGGGTACTAGCGCAACCTGGACTTGGACACGGGTCGCCTGTGGGCCCATTTCGCCATTGAAAAAGTCCAAATCGCGCCAAGCCCATAGCTTGCCATCGCTATCAATACCGGCAGCGATACTCCAGTGTTGTTCTACTTTACGCCAACGCTTGTCAACAAATACTGGAAGATATTGACCGTAAGTCAGGCTGAGTCGGCGCTCCACATCTGCGAAACCACGGCGCAATAATTTGCCCTCATTGGTAATTACATAAGACGCAGTACCCCCTGTGTGGATGGTGGCGATTTGTCCGGGTGTTTCTAGCGCAATCGGGGCCATTACATAGTCATGTAATTCAAGGCCGAGTTGTTTGGAATTATTATTGTCCCCCCAACCATAAAGGAGACTATCCTCGCCGAGAAAAATAACGTGATCTTGCGCTGCACTCAATAGGCCAGGCTTAGGTGTGGCGATCACCATGGGTGCTTCCGCTACGGGGGCGGTACTGACCGTATTGCTTGTTGCGACGGGCCTAGGTTTTTTCTGCAGAAAAAATAGTCCGACAGCACAAAAACAGATAAGGATAAGAATCATTTTTCGCATAGAAAGTGCCTGAATTAGTTGGATACGATGAAAAACATGTAGAAAATTACTCGCCCTGCATTTGCATACTACCTTTGATACGGAACATGGGACGGCGCATTTTCTTAAAAAGAAAATTTGGGTTGAAGTTTCAGCACGAGCTAATTGGCTAACTGCTTACTTCTTGGTTCAAAGTAAAAATATCCTCAACCGCGACATCAAAATGTTTTGCCAGCTTGAGCGCAATAATCACGGAAGGTACGAAGCGCATGGTTTCCACGGTACTGATGGTTTTGCGCGAGACCCCGATGGCTTCTGCTAATTCTTGTTGTGATATTTTTTGTTTTGCTCTTAGCTTTGCAATGTGATTGTCGAGCGCTTCACTCATCGCTTTTCCAGTACGAAGACAAGATCGGTAGCGCATAGGCAAGGGACATCATGCTAAGAACTATGCGCGAAAAATCACTAATACTGATCGTTGTTGAAACAGCGAAAAAACGATCCTTGTCTGTTAAAAAGATGGCGGCAAACAAACAAAACACGCCAACGCTATATGAAAACACTTTCGCTTTATTTTCTAGGCTAGCGACATATTCATCTTCAAATTTAAAACTAAGAAAAGAACGTTTACGCATTTCTAAACCGTTGTGAATGGACGAGAGAAAAGTAAATATCATGAAGCCAAACAGGGTAATGCCGAGCACCACAATCACCCCGATCAATGGGATGTTGCCTCGAAATTCTTTGAAAATATTATATCTATCTGTGACTACATCGAGGATCAGATATAAGCCGACAGCCAGCGCTCCGAGGCCGGACGAGCGTAAAAAATTTTCCTCGGCTTCTGCTTGAGAGTAGCGTAAATTTGCCATGTTTTTCTATCTTTCTTGGTTGAATTAGGAAAAAATGTAACCTATAGCTCCCATATGATACCTATAGGTATCAATTTTAATCAAGCTGAATGTAAGGCGTGCTGACACAATCTTGGCTAACTCCTATAGGATTTTTGTGAGAAATGGGACAAATACCCTATTAATCAAGCACTAAGATTGAATTTTTTGGATGCTAATTTTGGATGCTAATGATGCGTAATCGTTTTGCTTTTTTCGCCCTTTTTCCGCTGGTGGCGTTCGTGGCCATCGTGCTTCCTATTTCTTGGTTACTGAAGATAAGCTTGCTCAGCATTGGAATGTTCCCGATCTCCTTGATCTTACTGCTGGCGATACTTCCAGTTTTCGGCGCGGCGGCTGTGGCTTGTAGTGGCGGTTTGGTCGTGGCGTGGCTCTTGTTGTATCGCCCAATCAAGAAATGGCGATTATTCTGTTGGTTGCCTTTGGTTTTCGCGCCATTCAGTGTCTACTTAGGTCAATTTCTCGCCAATTACTTGGCACAGCAAGAAGGTGGTAACCCCTTTCTAGCGATCGATGTGCTGACCTTACAAGCGCACTTTTTGCATCCTCTGCTGGCATTACTTTTAAGCATTCTGATTTGGACAGGTAAATCTGTCGCTTCTGAGCCAACGGGTATCGTCAAGTATGCTTTGGTAAAAAAAATCCTCACGGGCTGTGCCATTTTATCTTTGTGGGCGCTTTCCGCTTTGGTCATTGTGCGCACTCAAGATGATATCAAACAGTATATGGCGCAACTGCGCCTTGATCAGATCGATGTGATTGATGCCGACGGATACAAAAATCCATTTGTGGAGGCGGTTTGTGCGGGTAAGTTAGCCCACGCGGATCAACTAATAGCGCAAACAAACGATGCGATAAGTGCTGATGCCTTGCGCTACGCCATAAGACATTGTTTGAAAAAACGCAGCGGCGATTTACGCACGAACATTCCACCACGCTTTTATATTGAGCGCGTTCCCGTGCTGCTGAAAGCGATATCGATACACGAAAAACTTCAAGCATTACCCGCAAAAAATGCTTGCAGTGACTTGCGCAACGCGCTGTTGCAACCGCTTTATGACGATGACGTGAATGAGCTAGGCTTGCGCATGTTCTTAAATCTCGGCCTACCGATTAACTGCCAGACTAAAACCGATGACGGTAGGACTTACCCAGTGTGGTGGAACATGGTATATGGACCTGGTCGCTTGAGTTTTGAGCGCTTAGGTCGCTTGGAAAAAGTGGGCATCTCGCTGCACGAAACCGATAGCCAAGGCCAAACATTCTTCAGCGTTCATTGGCATCAATTTTATAATGAAATAGACGACCGTGCCCTACTACAGCTACTGCAGCGCGGCTTTGAATTACCTGCCGCAAGACCAGGATTGCAAGCATTAAACATCGAAGTGATGCTGCGTCGATTTGGCTATAGAGACAGTGATGTTAATTCCCCTGAGCATCAACAATTACTGGCGCTGGTTGGCGAGCCTAGTGCACAGCAATTATTGGACATTAGAGAAAATAAAGTTAATTCTTTCCCCGAACGCAAAACAGATGATGCTCGCAGCATGGCTTTGTATGCCTATATCGATCAGCGCATTAGCGATTTACGTCAGCCTAGCAAAGCGGGCGAGTCTGCAAGTCTCCCAAATCGAGTAAGTCCTGACGCGCTTTAAAACCATGGGCGGATCTCGTGCCAATTCAATCATCGTTCTACTAGCAATAAAAGCTGCGTAAAAAATTTAAGTGAAAATATCTGCACAAATAATAAGCATGTGCTACACTTGCAGCATGTTACGTGAGTAGCACTTGGCTTGCGGGTGTAGCGAGTGGCTATTGCGATGGTTGCGATCTCTTTTGGCGCTACTACTATTTTGTTTCAGTTTTTATTGTTAGGAAAATCATGAAAACGCCGATGTTAAAAATTTTTACCATGGTGCTCGTTTTTTTAAGCAGTATCATGTCGTCCTCGGCGCAAGACGTTGAGCAGCTTACTGAGATTGCCGGGGGCAAGTTACACAGCGTCAAAGCGGGTGATGGGCCTTATGCCGTTGTTTTTGAAGCGGGCTTTGTTAGTGATTTGAGTGTGTGGCAAAGAGTGGCGCCTAGCATTGCAAAAAATGCCCAGGTTTTGATGTATTCGCGCGCCGCGGTGGGCAAGTCGCCCGCGCGTGATCATGCCTTAAACTTGAGCGAGCACGCGGAAGAGTTGAAGCAATTAATCGCTGCGCATAAGATCACCAAGCCGTTGATCTTAGTCGGACATTCTTATGGCGGATGGGTGGTGCGACAGTTTGCCGCCGCCAATCCCAAGTTGGTGGCAGGTTTGGTGTTGGTTGACCCTGCGATTGAAACGCTGGAAGTGGAACTCAATAAGCTCGACGCCAAAAAGGTGCTTGAAGATCAGCAAAAGCTCAATCAAATGGCACCACCTTCGGCCAAAGCCGATCTGGCTTTAGTGCAAGCGATTTTTACGCAAGCAAAATTGCCGAATCAGAGCGCTTTACCGGATGCGCCTACCCACTTATTGACGTCGATCATGGTGCCACGTAATCCATTTTTTCAAGAAACAGCCCCTGCTTTGCAAGTGAAGCGCGATTTGCATCAAAAATTTATCCAGCAGTTTTCTAACGCCTCGCATGTCGTCACTAGTCGTAGTGGTCATCACATACAAATGGAAGAGCCCCATTTAGTGATTGCCGCCATCGAACAAGTGATGCTGGGTTTGCAGAAAGAGTCAGAAAAAGCGGCGCGTCTATTGGCGAAGCAACAGGCGCAACAAGCGGTGCATCAAGCCGTAGAAAAAACAGCCGCGCAATTACAGGCGAAACAAGAGCAAGCGGCCGAATCGACCTTGTTTGCGGCACTCAAAACTTCCCAATTTTCAGAAGCGGACATCAATAAGCTTGCTTATGATTTATTAACGAAAGCTAAGCAAACTACGCTGGCTGAAATGGTCTTCCGTTACAATGTACAAAATTTTCCGCAATCGGATAATGCCTACGACAGCCACGGTGAAGCTTTACTCGCCTTACATCGCGTTGAGGAAGCCAAGGCCGCTTTCAATAAAGCGATTGCTTTAGCGACCAATAAACGCAGTCCTCAAGTGCTGCGTGGCTATCAAGAAAATTTACGTAAAGCCGAGCAAGCACAAACCAAATAGGATAGAAAGTAATGAGCGATTCAGTGGGTAAGCCAACGAGTAATCTCAGCATAGAAGATCTCCCTTGGCGTGAGCGTCAAGTCATGGAAGTGATCTATCAATTGCATGAAGCGACGGCGGCACAGATTCAAGAAGCGCTAGAAGATGCGCCGAGTAACTCGGCCATCCGTGCCATGCTCAGTCGGCTGGAAGAAAAAGGCGTATTGCAACACCGGGTCGACGGGCAGCGCTACTTATACAAGGCAGTGCAAGCCAAGAAAAAAGTAGCCGACTCGGCACTGAAAAAACTGGTTGGCGTGTTTTACAATAATTCGCCCGCCAGCGCCGCCACCGCCTTGTTAGGCATGGCGGGCAAACTCAGTAAAGACGATCTAGATCAATTGCAAAATCTCATCGATAAAGCAAAAAAAGAAGGGCGTTAATGGCTTCATGCCACGCCGCTGAGGCGCAGCAGAGCGCAGAGAAAAAGATGCGTGATTCACAGGTTTTCTGCGTATGTTTGCTTACCTCTCCGCTTCTGCGGCTAAAGTTTTTGTTCGTTTTTCAGTCTTTTAAGCACCCATGCTAGAACCCACGCTGCTCACCATCACCGCCTTTTTCAGCAAGATCAGCTTGATCTTGTTGATTTTGTTGATGCTGCTGGCGGTATTGCGTCATCAATCGGCGGCGCTGCGTTTGCTGGCGATTAAATGCTGTGTTGTCGCGCTACTTTTGCTTCCCTGCATTTGGCCTTTGCTACCAGCTACCGATGTGGCGTTGCCTTTGGCTTGGTCGGCAATCACCGATGCGCCGTTGCCGATTCCTGATTTGCCTGGCTTGCATTTTTTCATTCGAGACACGCTAGCGGTCCCCGCCGCTACCGCCTCTTCGGATGTCAATTGGGCGCTAGTCGGGATGCTGGTGTATGGCGGGATTAGCCTACTATTATTGTTACAAATTGGCTTGCAAGTGCTGGCCCTACATCGATTGCAAAGCCAACTCCCGATTAGCCTGTCGACCCAAATTCGTCTGGCCGACTACCAGCATTGGCAGTTGCGTTTGCAGCAGCTTTGCACGCAAAAAAAATTAGGTCGTCCGGTACAATTAATTATCTCTGATCAAGTCCATTCTCCCATCAGCTGGGGTTTTTTGCGTCCCGTCATCATGATCGATATGCGTACTGTGCAAGAGATCGATGCCGATCAAGTGCTGGCGCACGAGCTGGCACACATCGCCCATTTTGATTGGCCGCTAATAATTTTGGCGCGCATTACGGCAGCGATTTATTGGTTTCATCCCCTGGTGTGGTTGCTGCTCAAGCATCTTCAATACCATATCGAATCGCACGCTGATGACCGCGTATTGAGTCAAGGCACGCAAGCCTCTGCGTATGCCCAGACCTTAGTGAATATCTCTGGGAATGCGGAAAAATCCTTGCAGTTAGCAACGCCACTAGCGGCACAAGGCAACACTTTGGTGAGTCGCATTTTGGCGATCTTAGAACCACAGCGTCAACGACAGGCACTTAGCCGAGGCATGTGGATAGCGTATCTCGGTATCAGTTGCGTGATCGTGTTGCCATTGACTAGCCTGACTTTGATCGGCGAGCAAGTGCGTTGGCCCGATGAATTATTTAGAGCAAACGCGCCCCAGCCCAGTCAAGCTGGTGCCATCGCTGCGCGTGCTTTAGAAAAGCTCAACAACCCCAATTTCACCACCTTAGCTGCCGCACTCGATAGCGGTGATTTTGAGCAGCGACATGCCCTCAAGGTCGCCTCATTTAAGCAGCGAGCCGCCATCGCGCCGCTACTATTGGCCTTGCATGACGAGAAGGCGCCAGTGCGCAGTTTGGCATTATGGGGTTTAAGTGAAATGCGCTTTCCCGAAACCGCACCCGTGATCGCACAATTACTGCATGACCCCGCTCCTACAGTGAGAGTACAAGCAGTGCGGGCGCTAGGCGATATGGATCAAACCAAATGGAGCGCACAAATGCGCGCCTTACTCCAAGACGCCCATCCCAGTGTACGCGCCAACGCCGCACACGCCTTAGGCGATATCAAAGACCGCGCTAGCCTAACAGCCCTGCAAATCGCAGTCGCCGATCAAGATGCCGAGGTCGTCCGCGAAGCCCGTTGGGCGGTGAATGAAATTTTGGGGCTGGAGCATGAAGTTCGACCTTGAGTGCCTAAATACCATGGACACTTTCATGTCTGCGTAGTGGATGGAGTTTTTGAGGTAGGAGCACAGCCCCATAGCGATGCCTATGATCCAAACAATCCAAACAATCCAAACAATCCAAACAATCCAAGCGATTCAAGCGAAGC